>NZ_JBFTMC010000011.1:0-67324 GCF_056396765.1 Bacillus sp. 05T22 | reverse complement strand
AGATAGGACGGGAAAATGAAAAAGATTATTAAAGTTGAAGCAGTAGAAAAACATTTTGGAGATCAAGTGATTATACCACCTCTTTCTTTAGATATTAAAGAAGGAGAATTTTTAACAATTCTTGGACCGAGTGGGTGTGGTAAAACAACTTTACTTCGTATGATTGCAGGTTTTGAAACTCCTACAAAAGGGAATCTCTTACTTGACGAGGATAGAATTAACGATTTACCACCTTATAAGCGTCATATGAACCTAGTGTTCCAGCATTATGCATTATTTCCACATATGACGGTGGAGAAAAATATTTGTTTTGGTATGAAGATGCAAAAAGTATCAGCGGCAGAACAAAAAGAACGTGCAGAAGAAGCGATGCGCTTAACTCAGCTCCTTGAATTCCGTGATCGTAAGCCTACAAAACTTTCTGGTGGACAACAACAGCGTGTTGCAATTGCAAGAGCAATCGTAAATAATCCGCGTGTGTTATTACTGGATGAACCACTTGGAGCGCTTGATTTTAAGTTGAGAAAAGATTTGCAGCGTGAATTGAAAAATTTGCAGCGTAATTTAGGAATTACGTTCATTTATGTAACACATGATCAAGAAGAAGCAATGAGTATGAGTGATCGAATTGTTGTTATGAATAAAGGACATATTGAGCAAGTCGGAACGCCAAAGGAAATTTATAAAGAACCGAAAACATTGTTTGTTGCGACGTTCATTGGTGAAAATAATATTATAAAAAATGGGAAAAGCTACGTAGCAGTGCGCCCTGAAAATGTAAAAATACGTTCGGTTGAGCAACCGATTTTAAAAGAATACCATCTTGGGCATATTGAAGATGTTGAATTTGTTGGAAATATGGAAAAGCTTTATGTACGCGATGAAAAAACATCAGAACTATTAATGGCATATCAAACTGCCGAAGAAGCAGCGCAGTGGAGTATCGGTGATAATATATATGTAGGCTGGGAGCAAGAGGATGAGGTGACCTTAAATTGAAAAAAGGGAAACTACTCGCATTACCTACAGTTACATGGTTGCTAATCTTCTTTTTATTTCCGCTTGTATTCGTATTAGCATTTGCGTTCTTACAGCGCGGAGCATACGGGACAGTGGAAATGCAATTTACATTAGATAATATATCGCGCGTGTTTGATCCGTTGTATATGAATACATTATGGGAAACAGTGAAAATTGCAGTTATTACAACAGTACTTTGTTTACTCATTGGTTATCCATTTGCATATACAATTACAATTGTTGATCGTAAATATCGTTCTATTCTTCTATTATTAGCAACGATTCCGTTTTGGATTAACTTTCTTGTGCGCTCATATGCATGGATTGTTATTTTACGTTCACAAGGTCTTGTAAATACATTATTGCTGAAGTTAGGCATTATTAATGAACCTTTAAATTTATTATATAATACACCATCTGTAATATTAGGAATGGTATATTCTTTACTTCCATTTATGATTTTACCAGTGTATGCAGCGATTGAGCAGCTTGATAAACGTAAGTTAGAAGCAGCATATGATCTAGGGGCAACACCAATGAAGGCATTTTGGAATGTGACATTGCCAATGACGATGTCAGGGGTCGCTACTGGTTCGATTCTAGTATTTGYTTCATCTATCGGAATGTTTGTTGTATCAGACGTCATGGGTGGATCAAAAGTAGCATTGATCGGAAACGTGATTCAAAACCAATTCTTAGGTGCGCGTGACTGGCCATTTGGATCTGCATTATCAATGATTGTTGTTCTGTTCTCTGTTCTGTTAATTTACTTATATTATCGTGCGACGAAAGTATATAAATACGGAAACGGAGGGGAATAGACAAAGATGAAGAAGTTTTTAGTATCTTATTCTTGGTTGATTTTATTGTTCTTGTATTTTCCAATGATGGTTCTAATGGTATATTCTTTTAACGATTCGCGTATTAACGCAGAATGGGAAGGATTTACCTTCCATTGGTATACAGATTTGTTTCAAAAGCAAGATGTCATTGATGCATTTGTAAATAGTATTACAATTGCAATCGTGACGACAGTTGTGACAACGGTTCTTGGCGTGATTTTTGCTGTTGCATTACATCGTTATAAATATCGTTTTGAAGGAGCAATTAATGGTCTTGTATATTTACCGATTCTAATTCCAGATATCTTAATGGGATTATCATTACTCATTTTATTTAGTCAAATTGGGATGGAACTTGGACAAGTTACCATTATTATTGCACATATTACATTTAGTATTTCGTTTGTTGTTGTGATTTTAGCAGCACGTCTTTCTGGTATGGGACGTGATTTAGAAGAAGCGGCGAATGATTTAGGTGCAACCCCATGGCAAACGTTTCGTTATGTAACGCTTCCAGGAATTGCACCTGGGGTTATTTCAGCGGCATTATTAACATTTACATTATCAATCGATGATTTTGTGATTAGTTTCTTCGTGTCTGGACCAGGATCAACAACATTGCCATTATATATTTACAGTATGGTGAAACGCGGAGTAACACCTGAAATTAATGCTCTTTCTACAATATTAATTGTTGTTATTGTTGGATTAATGGTTGCATCGGAAATATTCCGTAATAAAGGTGCAGATGGTGAAGAAAACTCTGGAGGACATCTTCCATTATAAGAGAGAATTATAAAGAACGAGGAGGCAATGAATCGATGAAATGGATGAAAACAATAGCTGGTGCAGCAATTAGCTTCAGTCTTGTTGCCGGCGTACTTGCTGGCTGTGGTGAAAAGAAAGAAGAGCTAAATATTTATAGCTGGGCTGATAACTTTGATGAGCAAGTGTTAAAGGATTTTGAAAAAAAATATAACGTGAAAATTAACTATGATAAATACGCAAGTAATGAAGAAATGCTTGCGAAATTACAAGCTGGCGGTGCAAAATATGATTTAATTCAACCGTCAGATTACATGGTTAAAACGATGGCAAAAATGGATTTATTAGAGCCATTGGACAAGAAGAACATTCCAAATGTAAAAAATCTTGTTTCAAATTTTAAAACACCTTCATTTGATCCAGAGAATAAATACTCACTTGTATACACTTGGGGTGTAACAGGAATTGCTTACAATAAAAAGTATGTAAAAGAAGCGCCAACAAGTTGGAGCGACTTATGGAATGAGAAATATAAAGGACATGTTACTTTATTAAATGATTCTCGTGAAGTGTTAGGAGTGGGTCTGAAAAAGAACGGATTTTCAAACAGCACACAAAATGATGCAGAGTTAAAGACGGCAGCTGCTGACTTGCAAAAATTACTTCCTAACTTACTTGCATTTGATACAGATAATATTAAACAAAAGTTTATTACAGAGGATGCTTGGATTGGAACAGTCTGGTCTGGAGATGCAGCGTTCATTGCAAAAGATAATAAAGATGTAGAGTATGTTGTTCCAAAAGAAGGCGGTACAATTTGGGCGGATACATTAGCAATTCCAAAAGGTGCGAAACATAAAGATCTTGCCGAGAAGTTTATGAACTACTTAATGGATGAAAAAGTAAGTGTGAAAAACTATGAATCCATTGGATATAGTAATCCAAATGAAAAAGCATGGGAACTTCACAGTAAAGAGTATCGTGATAATCACATGATTTTCTTATCGAAAGACGAATTAGCTCGTACAGAGTGGCTTGTTGATGTAGACAATAAATTAAAAGAGTATGATCGTTACTGGACAGAGTTAAAAACAAAAGGAAAATAGAAACATAAAACTGAATCTTTTAGGTGGGAGAGAGGGTCCGGCCGGGCATAGAAGCGGTCAGATCCTTTTTTCGCCCCATGCGGTATGAAAACAGAAGGAGGGAATGAGTGGAAATCTCCTTTTGTTTTCATGGCCGTAACTTATATGTTGGAAATCAAAAATATATAAACACAGATTAAAAAAACGACAGAAGACCTAATTTTTTAGGCGGGAGAGAGGGTCCGGCTGAGCATAGAAGGGGTCAGATCCTTTTTCAGTCCCATGCCGCGTGAAAACAAAGGGAGAAAATGAGTGGAGATTCCTTTTTATTTTCATAGCCGCGATTTATGTGTTGGAAAAACAAACTGGATATATAATAAAATGCGGTTTCTAAATAGGAACCGCATTTTTTCATAATAGGAGGAAAAAATTTGAAACGAAAATTACATCGATATGAGCTCGCTTGTATTCTCTTGTTGTTTGCTGCATTTGCTCTCATTGCTTGGAGAGTACAAGCAGATGGTGTAACAACACTTGATATATATGTGAAAGATTTTGTAAGAGGATTACAAACAGAGAGTTCACTTGCTTTTTTTACATATTTTACAAAAATAGGATCTGCAATTGGGATTATAAGCACGCTTATTCTTAGTCTGTTCGTGTTTTGGAAGAAACGTTACTATACAGCGATGATTGTGTATCCTATGGCTGTGTTAATAACACATCTTGTAAATAAAGGAATAAAAGAAATTATGAAAAGAGACCGTCCGAGTTTAAATGAAGCGCTTGATGCCCTTGGATATAGTTTTCCAAGCGGCCATGCTATGCTATCAATGATTACGTATGGATTTCTTGCTTATATCATTGCTGCAAACGTAAAAAATGTGGCTGGGAAAGTTGTTATTACGATTGCGATGGCACTGCTAATCTTATGGATTGGATTAAGTAGAATTATTTTATCTGTACATTATCCGACTGATATTTTAGCCGGCTATTGTTTAAGTGGCATTGCATTAATTATCGCTATTTATTTTCATCGTTTATTTTCAGAGCGATTTGAAACGAATCAAGAGAGATGAGACACGTGCGAAAAGGCTCAGATTACTGGGTTTTTCGGACGTTTTTTTTCATACTAAAATCTCTAATTGATTATGGTAATATGTGCTAAAATATATATAAATCCAAATGAAAAAACCGACATAAACCATTTTTTAAGTAGGAGAGAAGATACGTCCGTGGATAAAAGCGGTCAGAGCCTTTTTCAGCCCCATGCCAAATGAAAACAGAAAGAGAAAACAAGTAGCGGTCACTTTTTGTTCTTCATCGCAGCAACTTATATGTCGGAAAATTAAAATGGATTTATATAGAAAGATTCACTAATTATATAAAGTAGGTGAAGATGTGTGAAGACAAATGTACATAAAATAGATAAATGGGGGAAATTCGGTAGCTTTCTTTATCAACTTCGCTATACAGTCATAATTACATTAGTTTTGTTAGCGATAGCACTCGGCATTTTCGCACCAAAACTTCCAGGGGTATTAGGGGGCGATGGTTTCCAAACAAAAGGAGACTATCAAACGACAAAAGCAATTTTAGATAAAGATTTTAAACAGTCTCAAGATACGCTCCTTCTTGTTTTCCAGAAGAATAAAGGAATCTCAAAAGAGGATTTTCAAAAAAGAATCGAAGACATTACAACAAGAATTCAAACGAAAGAAACGTATGATTCATTCCATCATCCATTAGAAAATAAGGAAATGTTACAAGACGATATTGCGTATGCGACAATTTTATTTTCCGGGAAAACAAGTAAAGAACGGAATGAAAAGACATTACAATTTGCAAAAGAAATAGAAAAGGAAAGTAACGATACTTTGAAAGTATCACCAACAGGCTTTCCAAAGATTAATGAAGAAATTAATGAGCGAACACAAAATGATTTGAAAGTAGCAGAAATGATCGGATTGCCAATTGCCTTTCTTGTACTACTATTTTCATTCGGTAGCTTGCTTGCTTCAATCTTGCCGATTTTAAATGGGGCGCTGAGTGTTATTAGTACAATGGGCATTTTATATTTTATTGGTGTAGATAAAGAGTTATCTATTTTTGTATTAAATGTTGCACCTATGATTGGGCTTGCGCTATCAATTGACTTTGCATTGCTGTTTGTGAATCGGTTTCGAGAGGAAGTGGCATATCGGACAGTAAAAGAGGCGATAGCTGTCACATATCAAACAGCGGGGCGTGCTATTGTATTTTCAGGGTTATGTGTTTTTGTTGGTTTATCCGGTTTGTTTTTCTTTGAAATTGATTATATTCAGTCTGTTGCGATTAGCGGGATGATTGTTGTTGTAATGAGTATGTTATTTTCACTTACACTTCTTCCGGCATTGTTATCGTTAATAGGGAAGCGAATCTTGAAAAGGGATCAAACTGCACCTCGCACTTCAAATATGTGGCGTAAGTTCGCTCAATTTGTTATGAAGCATCCTATTATGATGATTATCGTTGTTACATTGTTTATTATTGTCTGTTTGTTGCCGCTTCGCACTGCTAATCTGCAATTTCCTGGTGTAGAAGCATTGCCAGAGAAAAGTGATACACGAATTGCATATGAAAGGTATGAAGAGTCATTTAACAAAATTGTAAAAACACATGCTGATGTTACGCTAGTACTAGAGATGAAAAGTAATGTCATAGAGAAAGAAAATTTACAGAAGTTAGAAGATGTTATTCGAAAACTGAAAAAAGATAAGCATGTATATAAAGTAAAAAGTCTATATGATGAACTAAACGGTATGAAACCTGAACAGCTTGCTACATTGTTACAATCCCCACAGCGTACGCAAGTGGAACCTGTACTGGAAGCATATACAAAAGGAAATAAAACAACTCTTCAAATTTCCTTGGATACAAAGCCGAGAACGGAAACTGCGAAGCAATGGGTTCGTGATTTTAAAGACACGTATAAAGATGACAGTATTACGTATTATTTAGGTGGTATGACAACATTTCAACAAGAGTTAGAGGATGAAATTAAAGATAAAGTTGTGGTTGGGATGTCCGTCATATTCGGTTCCACTTTCTTGATTTTGCTCTTTGCATTCCGATCTATACTTATTCCAATTAAGGCCATTGTGATGAATGTACTTAGTTTAAGTGCAACCATTGGTATTGTGATTTGGCTATTTGAAGGTGGACATTTTGGATTGGAAGAAAGTTCAGTTTTATTCGTGTTACCAATCTTTATATTCGGCCTTGTGTTCGGCTTAAGTATGGATTATGAAGTATTTCTTATTTCTCGTATTCATGAATTGTATGAAGAGACAGGAGATAATGATACGGCAACGTTAGAAGGACTTGTATCAACGAGTCGTATCATTACATCAGCTGCTCTCATTATGATTGTTGTAACAGGAGCATTCGCATTTACTGATATTTTACCAGTAAAGCAAATGGGACTCGGTGTGGCACTTGCTATTTTTCTTGATGCAACAATAATTCGACTTATGCTTGTACCAAGTTTAATGAAAATGTTCGGAGATTGGAACTGGTGGCTGCCGTTTCGAAAGAAAAAAGTAAAATCATCGGATTAAAAAAGCGCTCATCTTGTAGAGAGACCACTGAAAAACGGAAGTTTTTCAGTGGTCTTTTTTGATCCGCCATTCTTTCCATATATATTCATTTTGATTTACTGACATATCAATCGCGGATATGAACACAAAAGCGGATTTCCTCTCATTTCCTCCCTTTTTTTACACGGCATGGGGCGAAAAAAGGTACTAACCGCCTCTGTGCATGATCGGATCCTCCCTCTCACCCAAAAAGAAAAGTTTTTTAGCAGTTTCTCTTATAGGATGAGCGCTTTTTTATGAATAGCATCACCCTCTTTTTGCAAATAGTATGTGGTAAGAACAATACATATAAAAGCAGGTGAAGACAATGTTTCGCTATTTTAAATTTAAGTTAAATGATACTGTACAGTTTGCAGAAAATGATGGGCACATGTATCGCATTGTCGGCTATAGACTAGAAAAAGGGTTTTACCCAAAAGATGAATGGACTCATATTATTTATGAATTACTGAGGGAATTTGATGGGTACACAATGGATGCTGAAGAAGAGGAACTTGTGAAAGTAATTCAAGTGGAGGAAGAATATTATAAAATACATGAGATGTCCGGTTATCGGTACCCGGTGAAAATGAAATCGAAGCCAAAAGTTTCTCAGGAAGAAACGATAGATGATTTATTAGATGCTTACAATGACTACAAGCGATTAGCAGATTTTTTTAAAGATTTATCTTATGAGCAAAAAGCAGAACAAATGTTACGAGAAATAAAGAAATTACGTGCTTAGAGGGCAGTCTATTATGTAGACTGTCTTTTGCTTTAAACAATGCATAATGAATCATTTTCCGTTACAATAGTAGAATCAATAGAAATAAGGTGGATAAAGCATGGAAATGAAAAGAAAGGGAGAATGGTGCGAAATTACGGTTCCTGCTAAATGGAGCGGTATCAGCATTGATTCTTTGTTAAAAGAAGAATGGGGCGTCCCCAAAAAACTATTACATCAACTTCGTATGGAAAAAGGTATCATCGTCAATGGAGAACGAAAACGATGGAGTGAACCTTTAGCAGAAGGAGATAAATTGCAAGTTCATATGTTTATCCAGGAAGAATATGGTGTCCAGCCGGAGTTCGGTGATTTAGAAGTGATATTTGAAGACGATCACGTATTAATTGTAAATAAACCTGTGCATATGGATACGCATCCTTCTAGCAAAGGTGGAACAGGAACACTTGCAAACTTTGTTGCTTTTCATTTACAAATGCAAGGTGTGGAGACGAAAGTACGGCATATTCATCGATTAGATAAAGATACAACGGGTGGCGTTGTATTTGCAAAACATGGGATAGCTGGTGCTATTATGGATCGGTTATTAATGGAGCGTAACATTAAAAGAACGTATTTGGCATTGGTTGAAGGGAAAGTAAAAAAGAAGCAAGGGATAATTGACGCAGCGATTGGAAGAGATCGACATCATGCAACGAGGCGTCGTGTGTCTCCAAAAGGTGATCAAGCGGTAACGCATTATCGGGTAGAGAAATATTTTAAGCATCAAGATGTAACGCTTGTAACATTACAATTAGAGACAGGAAGAACACATCAAATTCGCGTTCATATGAGTCATAGTGGTCATCCACTGATTGGTGATACGTTATATGGTGGACAATCCACATATATGTCAAGTCAAGCCTTACATGCTATGCGGATTGTTTTTTTACATCCAATTACAAAAGAAGAGTTAACAGTAGAGGTTCCACTTCCTAGCTATTTAAATAACATCATGGAATCTTTTAAAATGTCGAATAAATAAAGTTTTTCTGTTTAGTTGAGAAAGATATTTTTTGCAGGAAATTTTTTGTGAAAACCGAAGCCGTAAATAGAAAAGAGAGGTGAAGATTACTTGGTAAGATATAAATATATTATGGGTATATTTCTTGCTGGCCTTCTATTTACGTTGTTTCTATATCCAAATTTACCGAATTATCTAGCGGTGCACTGGAATCAGAATGGTGAACCAAATGAATATGCGAGGAAGCAAGTTGTGGTATTATTTATTCCTTGTCTTATTGTTTTTTTTCATGGTCTGTTGTATATAATCTCACGTTACGTATATAAGTTGAATGAGAATGACCACTATATTGTAATGAGATTTAAAGAGAATGTATCGCTATTTTTATTATTTATTCATATGTTTATTCTTGCTATTGGCACTGGAATAGATATACCATTTCAAACGGGTCTTATAATAGGGATTAGTGGGTTTCTTTTTATGGTTAGTAAAGGATTTAAAAAAGGAAGAAAAAAAGAAGAGGAGCCGATTGTGTTACAGAAAATACGTTTGTTTAGTCAGCGTATTTTTCAATACATGTCGCTTATCATATTAATTTGTTTGTTTTTGAAACTACAATGGGGATTTTATCTACTAATCGGTGTGATTAGCTGTGGGTCTATTGCTTTTATGTGTTGTATTTTGTATTCATATATACTAGAAAATTATGAAACATAAAGTAAAACTTTAATCAGTGGGAGGCTTCTTTATTCCCCCGCTGATTATCAGCCCTCATCAATCGGGCTTTTACGGGCAGTTGATCCCAAAACCTAACGTCTTGTTTTCGCTGGATTTTGAGGTGGGGGTCTTACTGCTCGCGAATAGAGGGAAAAAAGGAGTCTTCTGTAATAGGAGACTCCTTATATATATAAATCCACTTTGATTTTCCAATATATAAGTCGCTGCTATGAAGAACAAAAGGAGACCTGTACTCATTGTCTCCTTTTGGTTTCACATGGCATGGGACAGAAAAAGGATCCGACCGCTTCTATGTACGGCCGAATCCTCTCTCCCCCTCTAAAAAGAAAGGTTTTAATTCATATACTTACTTCGTGATAAATTGTTGTGTCCAGTAGTTTCCACTTTCAACATAACCAACACCGATGTGAGTGTAACCACTATTTAAAATATTTGCACGGTGACCTTCACTATTCATCCAAGCTTGTACAACTTCTTCTGGTGTACGTTGGCCTTGTGCGATGTTTTCACCTGCAGATTTATAAGAAATACCGAACTTCTTCATCATATCGAATGGAGATCCGTATGTTGGGCTAGTATGATCGAAGTAGTTATTTTTTTGCATATCTTCAGATTTAGTACGTGCAACTTTACTTAATTCAGCGTCAACTTTTAATGCTGGTAAGCCTTGTTTTGCACGCTCAGCATTTGTTAATTCAACAACGCGTTGTTCAAATTCGCTTAAAGAGCCTTTTGCTTCTTCAGCTGGCTTATTTTCAGCCGGTTTTTGTGCTTCATTGTTATTAGTATTGTTGTTGTTGTTGTTGTTTTCAGCTGGCTTTTGAGCCTCTGGTTTTGCTGTTTCTTCAGCCGGTTTTTGTTCTACCGGTTTAGTAGTTTCTGGTTTAGTAACCTCTGGTGTAGTAGGTACGTTTGGTTGCTGACCAGGAATGAAGCAGTTACCTTGTTGGAATTTTACTTGATTCCATTGTGCTAGAGAGTTAATTCCCATAGATTGTAAGTATTTTTGTAATTCTTGTTGATTCATATGTTGCATAAAGACTTTAGATTGCTGAATATTTTGAACCTTCATTGTAGATGGTTGTACCGTTGCTGCCTGGGCACTAAGAGTAGATGCTCCGAATGTAAATGCAGTTGCTGCTGCTACAGATAATAAAACACGCTTTTTCATGATATGTGTCCCCCTATGTAAAAGTTTTTTAACTGTTCTCACACAGATTTATTTTTGACAGCCTGTCCGACTGACAAATTCATCGTAGCATACAAATTGCCGGAAAAAAGATGGAAAAAAATACATAGACTATAAAATTACCTATTTTATCCTAGATTTCAATATGAGGTGAAATGCGAGAAAACTAGATTGTAAAAGGAATTTTCAGCATTTCCTGCTTTGCTTATAGAGGTAATATTTTGGTTATAATTACCTATTTAGGAAAGATGAAAACCATTCACACCAAGGGTTTCACCATTTTTTTGAGGGATATAATGGATGCTTTTTTACAAGGCTGTAATCTTTTTGTTGTTCTTTTTTTATAGACGGTAACATATTTTTAATCTTGTAGTGAATAAAAAAGCGGCTATCTCTTTACATAGAAGAAAGAGATAGCCGTTTTCACATTGTTACATATATTACGAGTTTGATTCAATTGCTTCTAATAATAAATCTACAATATGAATACCTCTCATTTTATGAGAAAGCTTTTCACGTTCAATGCCGAGTTTCATTTGTAGTAAGCACCCTGGATTTGCAGTGACAATTGTTGTTGCCTCGGTTTCATGAACACGTTCCATTTTGTAATTTAAAAATTCCATGGATAATTCCGAATGTACAATATTATAAATACCAGCAGAACCGCAGCAACGATCCGCTTCTTTCATTTCACGATATGTCACACCTTGAATTGCTTGTAAGAGCATACGAGGTTGAGAAGATGTCCGCATGACATTACGCAAGTGACAAGAGTCTTGATACGTAATAATTTGCGGAGGAAGGCGTAAATCAGTTCGTTTATGAAAATCTAATTCTACTAAAATAGCAGTGATATCTTTTATTTTCGCAACAAATTGTTTTGCGCGTTCTGCCCATTTTGGATCATCTTTTAATAAGTAGTCATAATCTACGAGATACGCGCCGCAACCACCGGCGTTTGTAATAATATAATCAATTTTTAAATCTTCAAAGGCTTGGATGTTTCGTTTTGCAAGCTCTTTTGCGCCACCTTTTTCCCCGGCATGACCATGTAGTGCTCCGCAGCAACTTTGTTCTTTTGGGATCACAACATCACAGCCAGCAAGCTGAAGGAGTTTCATCGTAGCGTTGTTTGTTTCCAAAAACATTGTATCCATTAAACAGCCAGTAAAGAAAGCAACACGTTTTTTCTTTGTTGTTTCAGCTGGTAAAAATTCAGGGCGATTTTTCATTTCTTTCATCTTAGGTACTTTTGGTAAGACGAGATCCATTGTTGCGAGTGTTTCTGGGAACAACTTCATAATGCCTGTTTTATGTGTTAACGTTTGTAAGCCAGAGCGTTGATAAAAACCGATTAGTCCTGTTAATGTTCGCATGCGATTTTGGTGAGGAAATAAGCCCTCGAATACAATTTTGCGAACAGCTTTGACTGGCATAGAGAACTTTTTATTTTGATTCATAATATCGCGTGCTTCTTCTAATAAATGTCCGTAATTTACGCCAGATGGGCAAACAGGTTCACAAGCGCGGCACCCAAGGCAAACATTTAATGTGTTTTCAACATCTTCATCCGGCTCAATTAATCCATCGACAACGCCCTTCATTAAAGCGATACGACCGCGCGGGGAATGAGACTCTTTATATCCAGATTGAATATAGGTAGGACAAGTTGGTAGACAAAATCCACATCGCATACAGTTTAATAATTCATCTTCATTCAGGCGTTCTTTAAATTCTTTTTGAATCTGTTCCTTATTTAATGTTGTCATCTTTCTACCACCACTCTTTTACGAGAGTCCTTGGCAAACATTTTTCCAGGATTCATAATGTTATGTGGATCGAAAGCTTGCTTAATACCTTTCATAGCAGCGATGCCTTCTTTTCCTAATTTCAACTCTAAATAAGGAGCTTTCATGGCACCAACGCCATGTTCACCTGTAATGGTACCACCAAGTTCAATTGCCTTTTCGAAAATTTCTGCAAAGGCTTGTTCAGCACGGTGCATTTCTTCAGCATTACGAGCATCGGTCATACATGTTGGATGTAAGTTTCCATCACCAGCATGCCCGAATGTACAAATAGAAATATCATATTTTTTAGCGATGGCATTAATTGCTTCAACCATAGGAGCAATTTGAGAACGTGGTACAGTAGCATCTTCTAAAATTGTGGTAGGTTTCAGTCTTGCTAAAGCAGAGAGCGCACTGCGACGCGCTGTACGGAGTGCATCTGCTTCTGTTTCATCCTTTGCAACACGAACATCAACCGCATGCATAGAACGGCAAACTTCAGCCATTTTTTCAATATCGCGGTTCACAACTTCAGGAGAGCCATCTTGTTCGATTAGGAGAATTGCTTTTACATCTGTTGGTAAACCAATCTGTGCAAATTCTTCTACCACTTCAATTGTTGGTTGATCTAAAAATTCAAGTGTTGCTGGAATAATTTTATTGGCAATAATTGCTGATACAGCACGAGCAGCTTCATTGATGTCTTGATATAATGCAAGCATTGTTTTCTTTGTTTCAGGCATTGGAACAAGTTTTAAAATGGCTTCTGTTACAACACCAAGTGTGCCTTCAGAGCCGATGAATAGGCGAGTTAAATCATAGCCAGCTACATCTTTTGCTAATTTACCACCGGTGCGAATGATATCACCATTTGGCAAGACAATCTCAAGGCCCATAATATAATCTCGTGTTACACCGTATTTTAAACCGCGTAAGCCACCGGAATTTTCATTGATATTCCCACCGATTGTAGAAATCTTCATAGAGCTTGGATCTGGTGGATAAAATAGCCCTTTTTCTTCCACTGCTTTAATAATATCAAGTGTAATGACACCAGCTTGCACGGTAATTGTTAAGTTTTCTTCATCTATTTCTAAAATATGATTCATATGGCGGAAGAGAAGAACAACTCCGCCTTCAAGTGGACATGTTCCTGCGCAAAGGTTTGTTCCAGAGCCCCGAACGTAAACTGGAACTTTATGATCGTTACATACTTTTAATATTTCAGCTACTTCGTTCGTATTGCGTGGTGCGACAACCGCATCAGGCATCGCTTGGAAATTTGGAGTTGCATCGTAACTATACGTTAAACGTCCCATGTTGGATGTATCTACATTATCTTTGCCAACAATAGATACGAACGAATCAATAATATGTTGTTCTAACATTAGAAAATCCCCCTCAAACTGTTAACTTGTTTATCCTATTCATAAGAGTTTGACTCATTTCATTATTCAGTGGTGTGTTGCAAAGAAAATTACTGATAGTAAGAAAATAAGAATATACACGTTGTAACAGTGTTTTCATTATAATCATAAAAAAGTAGGGGGTTTCTTTCTATGTATAATTAACTAAAGATTAATTGATTTTACTGTCTTTTTTTGTATGATTATCTAATAAAAGCAGTGCAAAGTATAAAATGATTAAATCTTTAAATTGTTTTGGGGCAAGTCCTGTGTAATCTTCTATTTTTTTAAGTCTGTAATGTAATGTATTAATATGAATGTGTAACATTTCTGCTGTTTGTTTATAGGATTGATTATGATCGATAAATAAGCGTAGTGTTTGCATGAGTTCAGTTGCAGGTAGCAAGCGATAAATGGTGCGTTGAAGAAATTCTTCGCGAGTGTCAGCAGTAATATCTTGTAAACACATTTCTAAACGTAAATCTTCATTAAATATAATGCCTTTCGTTTCAAAGGCAACCGAAAGCGCACGCAATGCTTGTTCGTATGATACATGCATTTCATTTGGCATTACTGTTTGTCCAATACCAATATATAGTGTAATCGGAAATAAAGATTCACAATCGTGTTTCAATTTCTTTAAAAATTGAAACATTCTTTTCTTTGCTTCCATTGCTGTAAATAGTATGAAACGATCATTTCCCCAGCGTACAAATAGTTCCTCTTTAGCTAACAAGTTACGAATATGCTGCCAAATTTTTCGTTGTAGCATCGTATCATCTTGATCAATTGAAAATAAAATAAGTTGTTTTTTCTTATGTAAATCAATACCGAGTGTTTTCGCACGATCGAGAAAACTAGGAGACCAATCATTGCTTTGTAACCAATCAAAAACAAAAGCTTCATATGAACGTTGTTCTAGTTCTAGTTGTTCTAAAAAATAATTTTCATGAATTAATAATTCGGTCATTTTTCGTAATATTTCTCCGTATTGTGAAATGCTTTCAGGTTCACCTGTAATACCAATAACGCCGATTACTTCATCATGGAAAAGGAGAGGCAGATTCATTCCTGCTTTTACTCCTTGTAAATACCGCTCATCTTCTTTTGTAATAATGACAGTTTTCTTTTCTTTCGCACAGCGAAGAGCACCTTCATGAAATTGTCCAATGCGTGCTGCATTTGTGCTAGCGATAATTGTACCTTGTATATCAATTATTATAATATTTTCAGTAATTAGCCTTCGAACTTCACGGACAATTTTGTTTGCTAAATCGGGAAAAAGCATAATTTGCACACCTCTAGTTCTATTTGTTGTACATTATATATGTAGTTTTATTAAGATAGGAAGATTTCACACTTTCCTCACAAATATTTGCTATTTTACAATTATAACGAAATCATCTAAAGATGGAGGGAATCTTTTGAAGAAATACTTTTTTCTGCTATGTTTTTTGTTTCTGTTAGCAGGATGTCAGGGGAATTCATATACACCGATTGCTAAAAATAAAAGTATCATCATAACAACAAATATTAAAGAAGGTAGCGTTAGTTTTATTGATGAAAAGTCGAAAAAGACATTAACAACATGGGAATTAAAAGAACCTATTACAGGAATCGTGCTGCTGCCAAGTGGGGAAGACATGCTTGTATATGGTAAGCAGTTAGAATATGTATATATATACTCGTTAACAAAAGGAAACGAAGTGAACAAATGGAAAACGGGAAAAGGAATTACGAATGTCATCGTATCAATTGATGGAAAACAATTATTTATGGCTGATCAAAATGAACAAAAAGTGCGATTATTTACAATAAATGGAAAAGAGACAGGGGGTGTTTCGGTAGGAAAAGGTCCGCTAACAATGGTGCAGAATGATAAACAATTACATGTATTAAATTTTTATGATACACAGTTATCAACAATTGACTTAGACCAAAAGAAAGTTGTGCATTCATTTATGGTACCACCAGCATCAACAGGGGCAATGGTCAGCGCTGATGGAAAGGAAATATGGATTGGTGGACATGGAGATGGGAAGCAAGTGAATGAGAAAGTATTGGTTTATTCTTTAGCAGATGGACAGATGGTTCGCTCTTTACATGCACCATTTATGCCAGTTAGTCTTGCAGGAGATGAAAAATTCGTGTATGCATTAAGTCATGGATCAAATACATTAAGAAAATTTGATGCGCGAACATATCAAGAAGTAGGAGCTCTTGAGGCAGGATCTAATCCATTTGCTTTTTTGAAAAGTGGGAAAGAAGGTTATGTAGCTAGCTATGATAGTAATGAAGTGTATGTAATTGATATTCAGAAAATGAAGGTGAAACAAACGATTGCGGTTGGAAAGGGACCGTTTCAACTTACGCAGCGAGAAGGGAGAGAGGGAGAGAGATGAACAAACATAAAGTGTTACTTGTAGATGATGAAAGTGATATGAGACAGCTTGTTGGCATGTATTTAGATAATTTCGGATATGAATGGGGAGAAGCAGAGAACGGAAAAGATGCACTTCATATGCTTGATACAGATCATTACGATTTTGTTATTTTAGATATTATGATGCCACAGATGGATGGAATTTCAGTCTGTAAAGAAATTCGAAAAATATCGGATGTACCGATTATTTTTTTAACAGCAAAAGGAGAAGAATGGAACCGCGTTAATGGTTTGCGGATGGGAGCGGACGATTATATTGTAAAGCCATTTAGTCCAGGTGAGCTCGTTGCTCGTATGGAAGCTGTATTAAGAAGATATACGAAGCAAGAACAACAAGAAGAACTTCAATTTGGTCCAATCGTAATTAACGAAAAAAGTCGCCGAATTGAAATAGACGGAGAGCCTATTTCTCTTACTGTAAAAGAGTTTGATCTACTTTATTTTCTTTGTGGGCATAATGGACAAGTGTTTAGTCGTGAGCAATTACTTGAAAAAGTATGGGGATATGATTACGCAGGAAGTACGAGAACGGTAGATACACATGTGAAAACGATGCGTTTAAAACTTGGAGAAAGTGGAAACTACATTCAAACAGTTTGGGGTGTAGGTTATAAATTTGAGGTGTAACATGTTTACGATGGTACAAAAGCTTTGGCTTACGGTGGTATGTGCAGTATGTGTAACAGTTTCTTTTCTTTATTTCGTGTCCTTATATTCATATGAAAAGTTATATGTTCAAAACATTGAAGATTCGTTAGTAATGGAAGGGAAAAGGCTCGTATCGCAATATAAAAAGGACGAGGGTACGTTAGCGTTTGGAGAGAAAGTTCAGGCATTTGATCGTATCTCGAGTGCGGATGTACTTTTTGTTAGTAATCCTCGTGATTTAAGTGCTTGTATACCTTTTGATGTACATCATCATTCCCTTATTAGTGAGAGTGATAGACAAACATTGTTAGATGGAAAGACCGTTACGAAGGTTGGATATGAAGAACATTTCGAGCGTAATATTATGGGAGTTGTCATTCCTGTTTTAGAAGAAAAGAAATTAGTTGGGATTGTGTACTCATATATTCCATTAAAGAGTATTAAAGATTTAATCTATGATATGGGACTTATTTTAGCGCCATTAGCTTTCGTTATGATTTTACTTACAATATGGATTGGTAGAAAAATTATTATTGCGATTACAAAACCGCTCTCACAAATGGAACGGGTTGCAAATCATATGGCAACAGGAGATTTTTCTGAGCGTATTACGATTTCGTCGGAAGATGAAATCGGACGTTTAGGGAAAGCGTTTAATAAAATGGCAAATTCATTAGAAATGGAAGATGTCAAACGTAAGGAATTTTTAGCAAATGTTTCTCATGAACTGCGGACGCCACTGAGTTATATTAAGGGGTATAGTGAAGCGATATTAGATGGGATCGCAAAGGGACAGCAACAATCAAAATTTACACAGCTCATTCATAAAGAAGCTGGTCGTATGCAACGGCTTGTTCATGATTTATTGGATTTGGCGCAACTTGAAGGAGACCATTTTCCATTAAAAAAACAACCGATTGTATTTGCGCAGCTTATTGAAGATGTATTAGAAACGTACGAATTGAAATGTATGGAAAAAGAGCTGTATATTTCAACGGATCTTGATCCAGATATTATTGTAACGATTGATGAGGATCGGATGCAACAGGTGCTTCATAACTTGCTAGACAACGCTATTCGTTATACAAATCAAAATGGAAACATTTCTATACAATTGCAGAAAAAAGATAGGCAGTGTGAATTGAAAATAAAGGATACGGGAATTGGTATTGATGTTGAGTATTTAGAGCAGCTTGGCGAACGTTTCTATCGGGTTGATAAAGCGCGAAGTCGTAGGCATGGTGGAACAGGTCTTGGTCTTGCGATTGTCAAACAAATCGTGCATATCCATGATGGAGAATGGCGAGTCGAAAGTGAAAAAGGGAAGGGAACAACAGTTATTATAAAATTACCTGCGAATGAAGAAGGAAGTATGTTTTAGTTGTCAATTTCCCCACTTAAACGTAACACGTTTTGAAGTGGGGGGTCTTAC
This sequence comes from Bacillus sp. 05T22, assembly GCF_056396765.1. Taxonomy (NCBI): domain Bacteria; kingdom Bacillati; phylum Bacillota; class Bacilli; order Caryophanales; family Bacillaceae; genus Bacillus; species Bacillus sp. 05T22. Next base: position 48,601 of record NZ_JBFTMC010000011.1, on the reverse strand, counting down.
TATCCGTGAATAGAGGGGGGGAAATAGGAAATGAAGGAGAATAATACCAGATTAAATACCAGTTACAACCCGCTACTGGGTATAATATCCATTAATTCCCTCCATATAACAAAAATTTGGCGATTTTATGAACAAAACATTTGTACTTCTTACTAATTCGTTCTAAAATGGTTATGGATGCTATGTTCTTATAAATCGTTTGAATTGTTGTTTGGATGATACTGAGGTGATTTAACTGGAGTACAAATCTATTAAGCCGAAAAAAATTTACGAAGAGGTATCTGAAGCCATTTTAACGATGATAAAAAATGGTACATTAAAACCTGGTGACAAACTTCTTCCTGTTCATCAATTAGCCGAGCAGTTTCAAGTTGGCAGATCTGCAGTTCGTGAAGCGCTCAGTGCCTTGCGAGCTATGGGGTTAATTGAAATGAAACAAGGGGAAGGAACATATGTGAAGAACTTCGATTCTTCAGCATTGACAAAACCTTTAAATAACATGTTGTTAATGAAGAAGGAAGATATTTTAGATTTATTGGAAGTACGAAAAGTGCTTGAAGTCGGGGCAGTTCGGGCAGCAGCAGTAAAACGTACAGAAGATAATTTGAAAAATATGAAGCATTGGTTAGATGAAATGGAAAAAAGCATGGGGAATGAAAGAGCTGGTGAAAAAGCGGACTTTCATTTTCATATGGGAATTGCAGAATCTTCACATAACAACATCTTACTCGAACTTATGAATCATGTTTCGGAAATGATTGCTGAGACGATTGGTGAGTCGAGACGCATTATTTTATATGGTGAACAAACAACAGCAGAACGACTTTTAGAAGAGCATCAAGTTATTTATGATGCGGTATTGAAACAAGATGTGGAATTTGCACAGCAAGCAATGCTAAATCATTTAACAAATGTAGAGCATATTGTCACAGGTAGACAAGATATAAATTCGTGATTTAGTCTTTCAAAATTTCATTTTTCTGATAGAATAGAGAAAGATTGAGTAAGCGTTTTCTTTTTAGGGAGAGGTTCAGGTAGGTCAATTATGCCTAGCTTCTTCTTTCCGTCAAGTCATCTGATGACCATATGATTGTTGGCAAAGTTGTAATGAGGGGGAATTATAATTATGAAAGTTACTTTGTTTGTTACTTGCTTAGTCGATATGTTTGAAACAAATGTTGGTAAAGCAACGGTTGAATTGTTGGAGCATTTAGGGTGTGAAATTGAATTTCCAGAAGCTCAAGTTTGCTGTGGACAACCAGCATATAACAGCGGTCATGTAGAAGCAGCAAAAGAAGCGATGAAGCATATGATTGAAACTTTCGAAGATGCAGAATATATCGTTACACCATCTGGTTCTTGTGCGACAATGTTTCATGAGTATCCACACGTTTTTAAAGATGATCCAAAATGGGCACCTCGTGCACAAAAAGTGGCAGATAAAACATATGAATTAACACAATTTATTGTTGATGTGTTAAAAGTTACAGATGTTGGTGCGCACTTAGAAGGAACAGCGACTGTTCACAAATCTTGTCATATGACACGTTTGCTAGGAGTAAAAGAAGCTCCAGGGATTTTACTATCAAATGTAAAAGGGCTAACTGTAAAAGAACTACCAAACGCACAAAATTGTTGTGGTTTTGGGGGAACGTTTTCAGTTAAAATGACACCAATCTCTGAACAAATGGTAGATGAGAAAGTGGATAGTGTGATGGAAACAGGTGCTGATTATTTAATTGGTGCTGACTGTGGGTGTTTGTTAAACATTGGCGGACGTATTGAGCGCTTAGGTAAAGAAGTAAAAGTAATGCATATTGCTGAGGTATTGAATAGTCGCTCATGAAGGGGGAACATAAGCTATGTCTATGAAAATCAGTGAGAAAAAATTTAATGATCGCGTTGGCGATGGAATTCAAGATTCATTTATGCGCGGGGCAGTATCTTCTGCACAAACGCGTTTATATACAAATCGCTTAAAAGCAGCCGATGAATTAGGAAACTGGGAAGAATGGCGTGAACTTGGTGAACAAATTCGTCAGCATACGTTAGAAAACTTAGACTACTATTTAATGCAACTGAGTGAAAATGTATCTAAAAGAGGCGGGCATGTTTTCTTTGCAAAAACGAAAGAAGAAGCAGCACAGTATATTCAAGAGGTAGCGAAGAAGAAGCAAGCAAAAAAAATTGTAAAATCAAAGTCGATGGTAACGGAAGAAATTAGCATGAACCATGCACTTGAAGAAATTGGCTGTGAAGTATTAGAGAGTGACTTAGGTGAGTACATTTTACAAGTAGATAATGATCCACCATCTCATATCATTGCGCCAGCACTTCATAAAAACAGAACGCAAATTCGTGATGTGTTTAAAGAAAAGCTTGGGTATGAAAATTCTGATGATCCATATGAAATGACAAAGTTTGTTCGTAAACAACTTCGTGAAAAATTTATGGATGCTGAAATTGGGGTAACGGGATGTAACTTTGCAGTTGCAAATACAGGCTCTCTTTGTCTAGTAACAAACGAAGGAAATGCTGACCTTGTTATGTCTATTCCCAAAACACAAATCGCGGTAATGGGTATGGAACGTATGGTTCCAACTATGGAAGAACTAGATGTTCTTGTTGGTTTACTGTGCCGCAGTGCGGTTGGTCAAAAATTAACGAGTTATGTAACGGTAGCAGGACCAATTCAGGAAGAGGAAGTAGACGGACCAGAAGAATTCCATTTAGTTGTTGTTGATAATGGACGTTCTACAATTTTAGGTTCTGAATTCCGTCAAGTGTTGCAATGTATTCGCTGTGCAGCTTGTGTAAACGTATGTCCTGTATATCGTCATGTTGGTGGTCACTCTTATGGATCCATCTATTCTGGTCCAATTGGGGCAGTATTAACACCACTTTTAGGTGGATATGATGATTATAAAGAGCTTCCGTATGCTTCTAGTTTATGCGGAGCGTGTACAGAAGCTTGTCCGGTAAAAATTCCATTGCATGACTTGTTATTAAAACATCGCCAAGTCATTGTTGAGCAAGAAGGGCGAGCGCCACTTGCAGAAAAATTAGCAATGAAGATGTTTAGTATGGGTGCGTCTTCCGCATCTTTATACAAAATGGGATCTAAAATTGCTCCGGCTGCTATGAGTCCATTTACGTCTGGTAATCGTGTAACGAAAGGTGTAGGACCGCTGAAAAACTGGACGGATATTCGCGAGTTCCCAGCTCCAAGTAAAGAAAGATTCCGTGATTGGTATAAAGATCATAAGAAAGGCGGGAATGACTGATGACAGGGACAATTCAAAACCGTGATTCCTTTTTAGACAACATTGCGAAAGAACTTGGGCGTGCGCGTAAAACAGAAGGAGTACAGCGTCCAGTATGGAAGAATAATGTAAACGTAGAAACGTTGAAAGATTATTCAGAGGAAGAATTGTTAGCAGTATTCAAAAAACAATGTACCAACATTCATACGACTGTAATTGAAACAACAAAGGATGAACTGAGTGCAGTAGTTCGAAAAGTAATTACTGAAAACGGCGGCGGACCTATTTTATTATCGGGGGACGAACGTTTTGATACGTACGGTTTGAATACTCTATTTTCTACAGAACTTCAGAACGAAAATGTTGAAGTAAACACTTGGGATCCAGAGAAAAAAGAAGAAAATATTCGCTTGGCTGAAAAAGCAAATATCGGTATTGCTTTTAGTGATTACACATTAGCAGAATCCGGTACAATTGTCGTGCAAAGTCATAAAGGACAAGGTCGTTCTTTACACTTCTTGCCTACGATTTATTTTGCAATCATTCCACGTGAAACAATTGTACCACGTATTACACAAGCGGTTCATGATATGAATACGCGTGTAGAGAATGGAGAAGAAGTTGCATCTTGTATTAACTTTATTACAGGTCCAAGTAACTCAGCTGATATTGAAATGAATCTTGTTGTAGGTGTACATGGACCATTAAAAGCATATTATTTTGTAGTGTAAAATGGGGAAAAGCAGGCCAAGAAATGGCCTGCTTTTTTATTAGAACAAAGATAATGCGAAATGGAAGTGTCGCTCTCTTTTTGCTATATTTTTTGGGGGAAGGAGAGGATGGTGTGATATTTTATTTATATGCTTTTTTAATAGGGACGGTGCTAGGTTCTTTTTATACGGTTGTAGCAGTACGCATTCCTATTGGACAATCTATTATTGCTCCTCGTTCTTATTGTGACTATTGTCGTCATACGCTAAGGTCGAAAGAGCTTATTCCAATTATTTCTTTTTGTTTACAAAGAGGTCGCTGCATTCATTGTAAAATGAAAGTACCCTTTATTTATACATTGTTTGAGGTGATAACAGGGGGAGCATTTCTTTTTTTTACGTATGTGATTGGAATGGATAAAGAACTAATTCTTATATGGACGTTACTTTCTTTACTCATTATTATTACAATGACAGATTTGTTCTATATGTTAATCCCGGATGTAATTTTATTCTCTTTTGCTTGTTTATTTGTACTAGAACATATTTTTATTTCACTCGTTCCTTGGTGGGAGGGCTTGATTGGTGGAGGAACGATATTTATTGTGTTATATCTCGTTCAAATTCTATTTCCGAATGGACTTGGAGGAGGTGATGTGAAATTACTTTCGCTACTTGGATTTATAATAGGGGCGAAAGCAATTTTTATTGTGCTTTGTTGTGCTTCTAGTTTGAGTCTTTGTTTCTTTGGAATTGGTATGTTACTTAAGCGTATTACATCAAGACAACCATTTCCATTCGGACCGTTTATTGCACTTGGAACAATATGTTATTTGGCTATGATATATCTGGAATAAAGTGAAACTGTAATCAGTGGAGGTATTACTGTCCGCAAATAGCGGGATAAAGGAGAAGTAGAAAATGAAAGTGTATATGGATGATCAAAGACCTTGCCCCTTCGGTTATGTCTTAGCGACAACAGTCGAAACTGCTTTAAATTTTTTGCGCAATTCTGATGTAGATATTATATCGCTCGATTATAATATGGGATGGCGTCAGAAAAATGGTTTGGATTTTTTAGAAGTTTTTTGTACGGAAGGCCTTTATGTACAGGAAATTCATTTACATACAAATGATTCAATTGGTATGCAGTACATGTTAGAGCGGATAAATAAAGGAAAAGAAACGAGAGAGATTTCCTCAAATATACAGGTGAAATGCACTGGAAGTTAAAAAGCTCCAAGGGGATCCTTGGAACTTTTTTAGTGTTTCATCTGTGCTTGTAAAGGGATGATTTCTTCTTGTTGAACTGCTTCTAGGTTATCTTCTGCCGCTTTAGGTTCTGGACTTTTTTGAGTTAAATAATGATATACCATCCCAACGAATACGGATCCGCCGATAATGTTGCCAATTGTAACCGGAATTAGGTTATGGATAGCACCAGCGAAAGAAATTGTATCAGGATGTGGTGATACTAAAGATAGTGCAAATAATGATAAGTTTGCAATACTATGTTCATAACCGGATAAGAAGAAAGTAAAGACAAGAAACATCATCATAAGTATTTTTGCTGTATCTCCTTTTACTTGAGAAGGAAGGAAACATGCAAGGCACACAAGCCAGTTACATAAAATCGCTTTGAAAAATAATTGCATTGTAGGTGTTCCCATTTTTCCTGCAACGACTATATTCATTAAATGTTTATGATCGATTGATTGGAAAATACCAGTTGCATAAAATAACAATGCAAAAAATACTGCACCTGCTAAGTTACCTGCATAACAAGCAACCCAATTACGAAGTGTATCGCCAATTGTTGTTTCTTTTCGCAGAGTTGCGACTGTAAAATACATTGTATTTCCTGTGAATAATTCAGCTCCACCATATATAATTAATATGAGTGCAATTCCAAAAAACATAGAAGATGCTAAATATGTTGCGGGTGAATTTACAACATTGAAAAAATTTCCTAATTTAAAACATAGTACAATAGTAAAACCAATATAGATGCCAGCTAGTGCAGCGCGAATGAAATATTGCATTGGATTTGCATCCAACATTTGTTTCTTTTTCTGCGCAAGTTGTACAACGTAAGCTAATCCTTGTTCTAGCATAATAATACGCTCCTTTAGTACATTGTCTGTAAGTACTCCTCATATGAATAAGGTACACGTATTTACTCTTAGTTTCAATAAGTTTGTGCAATGTTTCACAAAAAGGACATACCTTCCAAATGAAAGCGTTAACAAATTGTGGTATGATATCATATGTTTGTAAAAATAGAGGGGAATGGCAACCTTTTATGTAATAAAATGAAACTTCTATCATTGGGGCGTTATCTTTCAAGGATGGTAAAAGGATTAGTTATCCTCCATCTATCTATTTTTGAAGGGGGGACGATTTAGTGTGAGGTAAATGAAAAAACGCTGTTGTTACAGCGCTTTTTCATCCAAATTCTTTTGTGTATTTTGGACACTTGTATCTTTAGATAAGAACCAACCACCCATTGCAATTCCAATTAGTACAATCCAAAATCCAATTTTCCATGGTGCTGATTCTGGGAAACTGTGTGGAATAACGCCTAAAGCAGGATGAGCCAATGTATAAACAGCTAATTTAACACCAACCCAACCAACAATTAAGAAAGCGGCAGTTTCTAAACCTGGTTTGCGTTTTAATAGTTGTACGAAAGCAGATGCAGCAAATCGCATAATAATCAATCCAATCATACCACCTGCAAAAATAACCAGGAATTGTCCAGTATCAAGGCTACCAATTGTACCAAGACCTGTTTTTGGTAAAGTCATCGCTAATGCTACAGCTGCTAAAATAGAATCAACAGCAAACGCAATGTCAGCAACTTCAACTTTAAATACTGTCCACCAAAAGTTTTCTTGTTTTTTCTTTGATTCTTTCTCTTCATTTTCCTCATGCGAATTCTTTTTAACGTATGTTTTGAATAAATGGTTACCAGCGATAAACATTAAGTAAATGGCACCGATTGCTTGCACTTGCCATACGTCGACTAAGAAGGAAATCATAAATAATGATCCGAAGCGGAACACGAAAGCTCCTGCTAATCCATAAAACAATGCTTTTTTTCTTTTTTCTTCTGGTAAATGTTTKACCATAATKGCRAGRACKAGCGCGTTATCTGCTGCTAAAATTCCTTCTAGTGCAATTAAGATAAGCAATACCCAACCATACTCCAATAATAATGATACATCCATGTACATTCTCCTCTCAATTGTATAAATCCTAAACAAGTGAAGAGGTTTCCCCACTGTTTAGCTTCCCCATACTCCAACCTATCAACGATGAAAGGGATTGGAAAAGAATACAAAAAAGACCTCTGCCGTTGATAGGCAAAGGTCTTGCTAGACATATGTAATGAAAATGCCAACAAAGCCGGAAGAACTGAGTTCTACGTAATGACGACTTTGTTTCCAAGAATATATTCTTGGACGCTACTCCCCTTTGGAAATATGCTATTGTATTTTCATTATATGGATAATGTAAATGTTTGTCAACCTGTTAAAATGTCTTCGTTTGGATATTTTATCTTTCTTTGTTTTTTATGTGCAAAAGAAAATGCTAATGTTAAAGGACCCATTTTTCCAAAAAACATCATAAATATAATGGTTATCTTCCCGATTATTGTCAATTTTGAGGTAAGTCCCATACTGAGACCAACAGTCCCAAATGCCGAAAATACTTCAAAGGCACTCATTAAGAGGGGAACTTGTTCGGTGATACTTAAAATTAATATGGCGAAAAAAATAAATGAGATTGAAATGACTACAATGGCAAGTGATTTTACAATCAAACCATCTTTTATTGATTTTTTAAAGATAACAATGTCATCTTGCTCTTGTAAAAATTTAAGAACCCCGAGTAGCATAATTAAAAAAGTTGTTAATTTAATGCCGCCACCTGTTGAAGCACTACCAGCTCCAATGAACATGAGCAACATCATTAGTAAAAGGGATGGTTTTGTTAATTGTGCCATGTCTACAGTATTAAAGCCAGCTGTACGTGTGGAAACAGCTTGGAAATAGGCTGCTAGTCCTTCTTCAAACGGTGTAAATCCTTTCATAGAAATTGGATTATGGAATTCAAATATAAAAATTAAAATTGTAGCAGCAATATTTACAATAAGAGTAGATGAGAGCATAAGTTTAGAGTGTAATGTAAGGTTCTTAAAGTTGCGTTTTCTTTTTATATCCACTATGACTGTGAAACCAATTCCGCCTAAAATAATGAGAGAAGAAATGACTATGTTGACGAGTATACTATGAGATTGTGACATTAAATTATCAGTCCAAATGGAAAACCCGGCGTTGTTAAATGCTGAAATGGCATGAAAAAAACTATAATATAGTCCGTTAGAAACACCGTATTTTGGAACCCATTCAAAAGCAAGAAGAAGAGTAGCGAAACATTCAATGRTAAAAGAAAATAGAAATAATGATTTTGCGAGACGAATCACTCCGCCGATATTTGTTTGATTTAATGCTTGCTGTAGTAAAATTCGATTTTGGAGACCGATTTTTCTCCCGAGCATAATCGCGATTAATATAGCAAAGCTCATAATGCCGAGACCGCCAACTTGTATGAGTGTTAAAATAACAAGTTGCCCAAATAGGGTGAACACTTTTCCGGTGTCAACAACGCCGAGCCCTGTAACTGTAAATGCAGAAACAGTTGTAAATAATGCATCTAGCCAAGAAATTGAAGTTGTAGTGGAGATAGGCAGTTTTAATAGGCATGTTCCGATAATGGATAGTGCAATAAAAGATAACGTAAGTACACGAGGAGGACTCATTTTAATATTAATCCGTTTCATATTATATACCTTTCCTTTCGGCGTGCTCTTTGTAGTATGTCAAAAAGAATTACAATGTATGTTGAAAAGGAAAAGAGGCAGAATATATCTGCCCCTGAATCAATTATTTATAGAATTATCCACGTAATTGTTGTTGTGCTAAGGAAACGAGACGTTTTGTTACTTCGCCACCGACAGATCCGTTAGAACGAGATGCTGTATTCGAACCTAAGCTTACACCAAACTCTTGTGCAATTTCATATTTAAATTGTTCTAGGGCTTGCTCAGCACCAGGAACAAGTAATTTATTTGTTTTTACCATTGATAACACATCCTAATTTATATTCCAGTTTATTTGTTTTTAATGAGCAGTAAAGGAATGTTTTGCTGATACAAGCTCACTGTATAAACTGGTATCGTTAGTGTATGTGTTATATGTTTGGTCATACACGGAAGTAATCGGTGAGATTAGAAGTTATTGGATACGAAAAAAGAGTAGCACACATGCTACTCTTTTTTCATTATTGTTGCTGTACCTTCGACAACTATATCATTCCATTGATTATATACATTTGTTTGCAACGTAATAATTTTTTTATCATCACGTTTTTTGATAACTTCTGCGACTACGCGTAAGGTATCACCAATTTTTACAGGTGCACGAAATGATACATTTTGTGATAAATAAATTGTGTTTTTTCCTGGTAATTTTGTTCCGAGAATGGTCGAAATAAATCCTGAAACAAGCATACCATGTGCAATTCTTTCTTTAAACATTGTTGTTTTTGCAAAAGAGTCCAGAATATGAATTGGATTCACATCCCCGGTCAGTTTTGCAAAAGTGATAATATCTTCATTGGTAATCGTTTTTGTTAAGGATGCTTGATCGCCAACTTGAATCTCATCATAATGAAGCTCTGGAACAGACTGCGCTTCTTGAAATAGATTCATGTTTTCCTCCTTCTTTTCCATATCGAAAAATGTAAGCCATCTTGATGTAATGGGAGGAAGAAAGAGTCTAGTTTGTTCTGCGGTAAGCTGCCACATTTTCCTTACTTGATGGAAGTAAATAGATTTTTTGAGTTTTCCTCGAACTTTTTTACGAGTTCCAGTTGTGTAGATTTGAATTCTTCCAAAAAACCTTCTAATTGTTTTTGAACCTCGTCACGTTGAAGTTGTTGTTGTTCAATGAATTGTTTTGTTGTTTCTTCAAACTGGCCGCTCGTTTGAGTAAGAATTGTCAAAGATGTTTTTGTTGGAGACACAGTAAGTTGATGAAGATGATTAGAGAGTTCGTTCCATTTTTCTTGCCATTCGTTAATTTGTTCATTTAAGGAGTTGCCTGTGAATTGCTTCACGTATTCTGTATATTGACTATTAAATTGAGTAGTGAATTGTTGTAGTTCTTTTTCGAGTTCATCTACTCCTGCTGTTAATTTATGCAAAGCATCCTGCTGTTGTTTTAAAGTTTCTAAAGTAAGTTGCTCCAATTGTTTCCCTGCTGAAGAGAAAAGGGAAAGAGAATGTGACCAATTTTTCCAAAATGCATCGACCAGTTCGTATGGTTTAGTTTCCATGGTTTGACCTCCAAATATTTTTTTGCATATTGTGAACGCAGATTATTCTGCTGTACCACCAGGTGAAGATGAAGATTTTTTTTCATCCTTTTCTGGAGAAGTAGAAAATGGAAAGAATGCATTGGTGTATAACGTGAAGAATGTTCGCAACATATTTTGATAATGTTCAAAAGAGGTCGCGCATGTTGCTAAATATTGCTCTCCATATTCTGTTAAAGAATAAATTCGCTTTGCTGGCCCTCCTTCACTTGTATCCCAAGTGGAAGATATGAGGTTTTCTTTTTCTAACTTGCGCAAGGTTCTATAAACATTACCTTGGTCAACGGAAGAAAAGCCAATATCCATTAGCATTTGAATGAGTTTGTAACCGTGAAGACTCCAGTCTTTTAGACAGAGAAGTAAGAAGGGAACTAAGAAGTTTTTTGGCATGGAGTTTGGTTGTTTCGCTTGGTTTGTTTCCAAACTTTCTTGTTGTTCTGGTTCATTATGTAGCATGATTGTGCATCACCTCATGAATCAGTTAGATGGAATTTTTTGCTTATAAGTGCAATTTACACCTATCTGTTTTCTATGTCAATACATTTGTTGGAATATAGAAAAAAACAAAATACAGACTTGAAGTTTTATTCAGAATATTGGAAAATAGTGAATAGGTTGAATTGTTTCAAAAACGAATAAAGGAGTGTAGGAGAAGTGATTGATCAAAAATTCGATCCACTACAAGCATGGAAAGAAGCTTATGAACAGACCGAAACATTTTGGGGAAAAGCGCTCAATGAAACAATCAAAACAGAAGAGTATTCTGCTTGGATGGGAAGCGTTCTAGATTTGAATTTGTTTTATCAGAAGATGTTGAATGATGCAACAAAAGGTTATTTAGAAAAAGTGAACATGCCAACCCAAGACGATATCGCAAGAGTGGCTACGCTTGTTATTAACTTAGAAAATAAAGTTGATAACATCGAAGAGTTTTTGGAAGAAAAAGCAGATTCTTTAGGACAATCTCCTACGCTAAAACGTGATGTAATAAAAGTGAAACAAGATATTCGTACATTAGAAGATAAAGTGGATAAGATTTTAGAATTACTTGAAAAACAAAATGAAGTGTTAGCAAAATTACAGGAACCAGCGAAAGAAGTGGCGAAAGCGCCTCTGAAACCAGAGAATAAAAAGTAGTTAAGAAGTGTTGTTTATACGTTCAAAAAGGGAAAGGGAGAACCTCTTTTACGAATGGTATGAACAGCTGAAAATAGTTTGTATGTAGAATATCGTTTTAAAATATGTATCAGGGTGATGCATTCTTATATCTAACAAGTTCAATAAAGGGGGAATAGAAATGGTTCAATTAAATGGTAAAGTAGCAATCGTAACAGGTGGGGCAAAAGGGATTGGTAAAGCGATTACAGTAGCATTAGCAAAAGAGGGCGCAAAGGTTGTTATTAACTATAATAGCAGTAAAGAAGCGGCTGAAAATCTAGCGAATGAATTAGGAACAGAAGGTCATGATGTATATGCAGTTCAGGCAGATGTTTCTAAGCTAGAAGATGCGAAGCGCCTTGTAGATGAAGCTGTGAATCATTTTGGTAAGGTAGATATTCTTGTAAATAATGCTGGTATTACAAGAGACCGTACTTTCAAAAAATTAAACCGTGAAGATTGGGATCGCGTAATCGATGTAAACTTAAGTAGTATATTTAATACAACGAGTGCGGCACTTCCTTACATAACAGAATCAGAAGAGGGTAGAATCATTAGCATTTCTTCTATTATTGGACAAGCTGGTGGATTTGGACAAACAAACTATTCAGCAGCAAAAGCTGGTATGTTAGGATTTACAAAGTCATTAGCGCTAGAACTTGCGAAAACAAATGTAACAGTGAATGCGATTTGCCCAGGATTCATTGATACAGAAATGGTAGCAGAAGTGCCGGAAGATGTTCGTCAAAAAATCGTTTCTAAGATTCCAAAGAAACGTTTCGGACAAGCGGATGAAATTGCAAAAGGTGTTGTATACTTGTGCCGTGATGGAGCGTATATCACTGGTCAACAGTTAAATATTAACGGCGGATTATATATGTAATGAAGCAAAGAGAAAGTGCATATCCATAGCAGGAGTGCACTTCTTTCTTGAAGAAGGAAATCAATTAAAAAGGAGATAGGAAAATGACTACATTCGTAACAGAATGGGAAAAGCAATTGGAACTATACCCAGAAGAATATCGAAAAGCATACCGTCGTTTTAAAAGAGCGAGTGAAGTTTTACTACGTGAACCAGAGCCACAAGTTGGTTTAACTCCAAAAGAGGTCATTTGGACGAAAAATAAAACGAAGCTGTATCGTTACATTCCAAAGCAGGAAAAAACACATTCAGTTCCCATTTTATTGATCTATGCGCTAATTAATAAACCATATATTATGGATTTGACACCAGGAAATAGTTTGGTGGAATATTTAGTAGATCGTGGTTTTGATGTGTATATGCTTGATTGGGGCACATTCGGTTTAGAAGATAGTCATTTAAAGTTTGATGATTTTGTGTTCGACTATATTGCAAAAGCAGTTAAAAAAGTAATGCGAACTGCAAAAGCGGACGAGGTATCTCTACTCGGATATTGTATGGGTGGTACGCTAACATCCATTTATGCGGCACTTCATCCACATATGCCGATTCGAAATTTAATTTTTATGACAAGTCCATTTGATTTCTCTGAAACAGGATTATATGGTCCATTATTAGATGAAAAGTATTTTAACTTAGACAAAGCAGTTGATACATTTGGAAATATACCGCCGGAAATGATTGATTTCGGAAATAAAATGTTAAAGCCAGTTACAAACTTTGTTGGTCCGTATGTTGCTTTACTTGACCGCTCAGAAAATGAGCGCTTTGTTGAAAGCTGGAAGCTAATTCAAAAATGGGTTGGAGATGGTATCCCATTCCCAGGTGAATCGTATCGACAATGGATTCGCGATTTTTATCAAAATAATAAATTGGTTAAAGGTGAGCTCGTGATTCGAGGTCAAAAAGTAAAACTTGAAAACATTAAGGCAAATGTCTTAAATATTTCTGCAAAACGTGATCATATTGCATTGCCATGTCAAGTAGAGGCGCTCTTAGATCATATTTCTAGTACAGACAAACAGTATGTGTGCTTGCCGACAGGACATATGTCAGTTGTATACGGTGGAACGGCTGTAAAACAAACGTATCCTACAGTTGGAAATTGGCTTGAGGAACGCTCTAATTGAAGTGAAAAAGTGATTAATATGGCTTGAACAAATATCTTTTTTGTTCATACGAATGAAATGGAAAATCCAGCTAGCACAGGCTAGCTGGATTTTTTTATGTAAAGTAACAAAAAATAAAAGGTAGGAAATTCAATTGTAGGAGAGTAGTTATGAAATTAGCATTAGGAAAGTTATACTGGAATGAAGAAGCTTGTATGCCTTGTTATCCGATATTAGAAAATGATATGATATGTGATGTGCTTATTGTTGGAAGTGGAGAATCAGGCGCTCAAATTGCATATTTTTTAACAAAATTAGGAATGAGTGTCACGTTGATTGATAAACGAAAAATTGCACACGGAAGCACAGCTGCTAATACAGGATTACTACAATTTGTTCATGATAAGTCATTGACATCTTTGATTCATACATTTGGGGAAGCAAAAGGGGTGCGAGCTTATCAGCTTTGTTACGAGGCACTGCGAACATTGGAACAGGTTGTTCCAATGTTAGATATTGATCMTTGTTTTATTCCGAGAAGAAGCTTATATTATGCAAGTCAAAATGAAGATATTTCATTCCTTCAAGAAGAGTATCGTACATTACAACGTTACGGATTTCCTGTTGAGTATTTTACAGAATCTGATATTAAGAAACGATATTCATTTACAAAACCGGCAGCATTATATACACGAGGGGATGCAGAAGTGAACCCGTATATGTTAGCTCATGGTCTTATACATAAAGCAAACCAGCTAGGTGCTTCTATTTTTGAAAATACAGAGGTTGTGCATATTAAGCCTGTTCAAAAAGATTTGGTTTCTTACACAAAAATAGGTAAGAAAATTGTAGCGAAAGCAGTGATTATGGCTACAGGATATGAAACACTATTTGGGAAAAAAGAAGCAAATACAACGGTAGAAACCTCTTATGCTATTGTTACAAATGAGCAAGAGCATTTTAATGGGTGGCACGAACAATCATTAATTTGGGAAACTGCTCGGCCGTATTTGTATTTTCGTACGTACAAAAACAGAATTATTGTAGGCGGATTAGATGAAGCGATGCAACTTCAGAAATTTGGTGATACAAAGTTATTGCATAAACGAGAATTGCTAACTAAAATTATACAAGAGATGTTTCCGAATATTTCAAATGTTAGAGCTGAATATTATTGGGCTGCTGCATTTGGCGGAAGTCATGATGGTCTTCCTATTTGTAAAAAAGATGATAAAGTCTCTAATTTGTATTATGCATTACCGTATGGGGGAAATGGAACTGTATATGGAATGGTATTTGCAAAACTATTTCAGCAGTTATTTACAAATAAAGAAAATGATGATTTTTCTTTGTTTAATCGATAGAAAAAAGGTAGCGAAGTGATGGGATGAGAGATATAAAGAAATTTTTGCGAAAATTGCGTCCGGTACAGCTTATTGTTTTATTTTATTTCATGGCAGTAATTGTTTCTGTAATTTTATTAAGTTTACCATTTGTCATTAAGCCAGGTGTAAAATGGACTTTTATAGATGCGTTATTTATATCTGTTAGCGCTGTTAGTGTTACGGGGCTTTCAGTGGTTTCTATTCCAGATACGTTAAATACGGCAGGTATTATGATTTTAGCGCTCGTATTACAATTAGGCGGTTTAGGAATTATGGCACTTGGTACATTTGTTTGGATGATAACAGGTAAGAAAATAGGTTTGCAGCGAAGACGATTAATTATGGCAGATCATAACCAAGGAAATTTATCAGGACTTGTTGAGTTGATGCGGTCTATTTTAATTTTGATTATTTCGATAGAAGTGGTTGGGGCGCTTCTATTAGGAACAAGATTTTTACTCTATTTCCCAAGTTGGAAAGAAGCGTATTTTCATGGTTTTTTTGCCGCTGTTAGTGCAACAACCAATGGTGGATTTGATTTAACTGGTCAGTCGCTTATACCATATCAGAAAGACTATATTGTACAAATAATTCATATGCTTCTTATTATTTTAGGAGCAATTGGATTTCCTGTGCTAATGGAAGTAAAACAGTATTTGAGTAAGGAAAAACATCAATTGTTTCGTTTTTCACTATTTACAAAATTGACAACAACGACATTTTTCTCGCTTATTATTGTGGGAACAATCGTTATTTTTTTATTGGAGCGAAATCAGTTTTTGTTAGGGAAATCCTGGCATGAAACGGTATTTTATACGTTGTTTCAATCCGTTACAACGAGAAGTGGTGGATTAGCGACAATGGATATACGTGACTTGTCACAGCCGACGCTTTTATTTATGAGTGTTTTAATGTTTATTGGTGCTTCTCCAAGTTCAGTTGGAGGGGGAATACGTACAACGACGTTTGCTGTGAATATTCTTTCCCTATATACGTTTGCAAAAGGTGGTAGAACGGTACGTGTTTTTAAACGGCAATTGCATGAGGAAGACGTTTTAAAAGCGTCCGTTGTTATGACTATGGGGATTTTATTATGTGCTTCTGCTTTATTTATTTTATCGATGACTGAAAATGCACCATTTATGAGTTTAATTGTTGAAGTATGTTCTGCATTTGGAACGACTGGGTTATCAACAGGTATCACTTCTGATTTAACAACTGCTGGAAAACTTGTATTAATTGTTCTTATGTTTATTGGTCGTGTTGGTATTTTAACATTTATTTTAGCAAGTGGTGGAAGGGAACAACCGCCTCGCTATAAATATCCCAAAGAGAGAATTATTATTGGATAACATGAAACCATTCTACCTATAAAGGTAGAATGGTTTTTTAATCGTTAATACCAAATTGAGGGTGCATAAATGAATCTTCAACCCCGTCTGTTTTGTTTCGTAACACTTCTTGATTTTCTTCTGAAATCCATCCGATATCATTTGTTGGATGAATCCATTCTTCGCCAGCCATAATGGCCGGATCAACTTCATCACTCCAATTGTTAAGTGGGCTATTTTTAGAATTGTATTTACTATCTCCAATTACAACATCGTATTGATTAATAAAGGGCTGTTGCATTTGTTTTCCTGTTCCTTTAAAGGAGGGGAAATTCATTTGATGTGGCAAAGTTTCATCTAAAATGGGTGAATGAATTTGTTGTTTTTTCTTCAAAGTAATCGTTCCTTCTTTATTATAGTAGGAAATATAAATTTCCTGTTCAGATATAGTGTTTCCCTATATACGTTGCTTTGTACTTGTTAACACTTCCCATCAATAATTTTTGAAAGTTTTCTCAAACTAATATAGAAAGTAAGATGTCATTACAGGGAAGGAAGGTATTATTGATGGTAAAACGAAAAGTAAAACAACATGCGGCAATGAATCATAATAAAACTCCAAAAGAAAGTCTACCGGATGCGGAATTTGCGGTAGAGTATGAAAATGAAAATCCAGCGAAATATGCAAATCGTAATTCAAAAAAGGGTAAGCAAAAATGAGGCGTTTTTTACAAACGCCTCGTTTTTTTGTGGGATTTTTAATCTTTTTTTAATTATTTGTAAACTTCCTGTCTTTCTAGAAAAGAAAAAATAGAAAAAACATTGAAGTACCAACGTATTACACCAAAACAAACAACAAACAAAAGATTAATGTTGGTTTAATACTGCTTTTACACTTGATGTTTATATTTAAGTTGTACATAAGAAAAATAAAAGGAGAGAGAAACAGTGAAAAAACATTCTTTAAAGCTGTAGCAACCGGGGGAGTATTTTCTTTATTAATGGGGTGTGGTGCCAAGAAAGAAGAAACTGCGGGGGCGAAAGTGAAAGATGACAAATTGTCTGGATTATTAACAGTTTACACAGCAATTGAAGAAGAGCTTGCACCTATTTATCTTGATTCCTTTAAAAAGAAATACGCAGATGTGAAATTAAATATCGCTCGTGATTCAACTGGGGTTATTACAGCAAAATTGTTAGCAGAAGGGAAAAATACACAAGCGGATGTTGTATGGGGAACAGCGGCTTCTAGTCTTCTGGCTTTAGACAAGAAAGAAATGTTAAAAGAATATTCTCCAAAAGGTGTAGATCATGTACTTCCGCAATTAAAGATGATAAAAAGCCAGAAAAATGGATTCGCGACGATTAAAAATGATTATAAACTTCCGGATGGTTTCCCAAAAGATGCAACAGACAAGTTATATAAAAATAACGATTTTAAATGGGCGGCTGATAATCGCGATAAAATTTTAGAACGTTGGGAAAAAGAATTTGGTCAAAAAGCAGAACCGAAAAAGTAAGTGGGAGAGAAAAATGAGGTGAAGTTATGTCTATTGTTGGAGAAGAGAGAAAGCGTAGTATTCTTGAAAAAGTAGAGTTTAAGGGAAAAGTGAAAGTTTCAGAGCTAGCAAGTGAATTTTCAGTATCAACAGAAACCATTCGCAGATATTTAGAAGAGCTTGATCGGGAAAAAAAGTTGAAGAAAGTATACGGGGGAGCGGTTCAACTTCCGGGAGCAGGGATAGAGCCCCCTATGCTAGAAAGAGAA
Source organism: Bacillus sp. 05T22 (assembly GCF_056396765.1). Classification (NCBI taxonomy): domain Bacteria; kingdom Bacillati; phylum Bacillota; class Bacilli; order Caryophanales; family Bacillaceae; genus Bacillus; species Bacillus sp. 05T22. The sequence continues at coordinate 30,514 of NZ_JBFTMC010000011.1, read as the reverse complement.
ATGCTATATATTGAGGAAAAGAAAAGAATTGGCTATAAAGCAGCAACTTTTGTAGAAGATGGRGATGTCATTGTTATCGATGATGGAAGCACGCCCCTGCAAATGGTCCCGTATCTCGTTCATCGGAAAAACTTAACTGTTGTGACGAGTTCATTTCCTGTTGCAGCCCAATTAATTTCTTCTATAAATAAAAAAATGTTTGATGGTGAAGTATTATTTATTGGAGGAAAGGTATCGCCAAAACACTGTCGTGTATCAGGATCTATTTCACAGCAAGTCATTCGTCAGTTTCATTTTCATAAGGCATTTATTTCAATTGATGGCTTGTTACCTAGTTTTGGAATCTCGAGTTTTGAATTGGAAAAAGCTAAGTTATCAGAAGCGATGATTCAATTAGCGGAAAAGACATTTATTTTATGTGATCATACAAAAATGGGGGTAAAAGGAAATTATCGAATCGCCGGTTTTTCTGATATGGGGCACGTAATTTGCGATAAAAAAATGCCGCATAGTTTTGAAGAATTTATTACAAAAAATAATATTCGCTGGACGATTAGTTAAATATAGGTTTCCAATCCGAAAGTTGTAGGGCCTACTGTTTTATTATTTTACACGTAGATAAGAGAGGTACTTTGAAAAGTTTTGTATCAGTGCAAAAAAAATGGACACATTTTTCGGTTCCCTTCATATAATTTACCAACAGAAAAAAAGTTGACTGGAGGAAAGAAGGGGAAAAGGTGTCGGAACGCTTGTATAATAAACTTATATTGTATACAAATATATTACAAAAGATCGGCATTATTAATGAGCAAGAGAAGAGTGAGATGCTTCAAATGATGAACAAAAAGGCTCTGTGAAAGAGCTTTTTTTGTTGTGTAACATGTGCCTAATTTTCAGGTAGATGAAGAAATTGTATTGACAAAAAGAGATTCTCATGTGATAATTCAATTAAATTTTTGGAATAATCAAAAAATAATTCTTTTACATAGAAATGGCTAAACCATTACAGTGATATTCTCATGGGGGTGACGAAATGTTATTTTTTTTAAAGAAGTGGAAAGAGTTAAGAGATGTAAAAATGGAATTGGCTCTCCGTGATTGGTTTTATGGTACAAAAATTAGTTTATCTATGCGGACATCACAAGAACCATTAACATTTTTAGTAAATATTGAAGGAAGAGACAAAGGGTTATTTGCAGAAGAGGATTTTATTGTAGTAAATAGTATGTGCGAGCCTGTATTTGCAAATGATGAAAAACCAGCAGTTGAATCGTTTATGCATGCAGATATTTATAAAAAAGGTAATGCGGAGTGTATTTTGCAAGTTCAAACTGTAGATAGTCATTTAATATCAGAGTTATATGGAAAAGAAGGAGCAGTTACATTTGAAAAACGCACTGTAGAACGTGTTTTTGGAAAAGAAGGAATTACAGAGATTACGATTCCGATTGTAGAAAATGAAAAGAAGTTTGCTGATTTATTAGAGAATCATGTTCCTAATTTTATAGAAGGCGGCGGTGCTATACTTGTTCATAATTACGGAATGATTGTATGGGGAAACTCGCCAGAAGAGACGAAAAAATGGTTAGAGGGGTTAGAGTATTTAATGAATTATCACGTGAAATTATTGATGATTAAAGGAACTAAGAGTTCAGTTATATAAAGAGAACAATTCGTTACGTGCAAACTAATAAATGAAAGCGTTTTAAAAATAATTTCACTCATAAAATATGGGTCTCCTTATTATATATAGATTACATGTCGTCATGTGAGGAGGAACGTATTTTGCGAGTTAAATATCATTTTCTGCCGAAACAACAGGTGACATTTTGTAAGGATAATGATTCGGGGGAACAGGCGTTAAAAATTATGAACGTGAAGGGATATAGAGCGATCCCTGTACTTGCAGAAGATGAGAAGAGATTTAAAGGGATCATTTATAAAGTAGATATTTTAGAACGTAAATGTAATGAGGGTTTAGAAGATGTATGTGTGAAAGATATTATGGAAGATAAATCTGCATTTATTTTTGAAAAGGATTCTTTTTTTCGAGCCTTTTATGTAATTAGGCGTCTTCCATTTTTAGCTGTATTGAATGAGTACAATGAATTTGTTGGCATTTTAACACATTCTAATATATTTGATGTCATTGAAGATTCATTTGGGATGCAAACGGGTGGTTATATAATAACAATCGCAACGCAAGATTGTAAGGGGACAATTAAGGAGTTAGGAACGTTGCTCAGGTCTTATCATATTGGTGGATTATTTACATTGGACAATGGTGATCAATATATTCGTCGTGTTATTGTGAACATTACAGATGACTTAAGTGAAAAAGCATTAGAATCATTAATTGCAAAAATAGAGAAAAAAGGATTTCGCGTGAGTCATGTAGATTATATATAAGGTAGTAGTATGAAAAATAGAGAGCAGCATATAGCTGCTCTCTATTTTTGTTTGGAGACAGGTGGTGGTGAGAGGACAAGGTCGGATAAGAAAATAAAGTCTGCATGTTCACGTACTTTAGGAATGGTGGACTCAATAACACGAGAAGTAATTTCCCCAGGAGGGCCGACATGACCAATTGCTACTACGACAGGTTTTTCTTTAATTTTTTGTAGAAGTAACTGTGCTTGCTTTGTAATATGAGATGATGTATAAACATCATCAAAGAATAATTGATTTTCTACAATAGGAACTTCTAATTCCTTTCCGATTTTTGGTACTACGCTATTGGGATTTGTTTTACTATCTAAATAAAATAGGCCATGTTTTTTACATACTGATAGTATGATTCGCATAATTCTTTCATCAGCTGTTACTTTAGAACCCATATGATTATTCATCCCAATTGCATGTGGTACTTCTTGAATCGCTTGTTCGACCCGACTTTCAATTTCATGATCACTTAAATCAGTTGTAATAGCTTTAGGACCAAGCCATTCTTTTTTTCCTTTAATAGGCTCCATTGGCATATGAATAATAACTTCATGCCCTTTTTGATGTGCAGCTACTGCATCTTGTTTTGTAGATGGAAGAAAGGGCATAACAGCTACAGTAAGTGGAATGGGAAGTGATAACATCCTTTCAGTTCCCTTCATATTATTTCCAAAGTCGTCGATTACAATGGCAACTTTATTTGTATGGGCATACGTTTGAAAAGGAAAAATGACAGTAGATAATAAAATGAAAAAAATAATGATATGTTTACGCATATAAAAAGTTCCTTTCTGAGTGGGTGATTTGTTATAAATAAAGTTTTATCAAATTTCTAGTTAGTAAAACAAATTAGATATGTAATTTGCATGAACTGCACTAAAATCCTGATTGGTAAGTGCTAATAATCAGTGGGGATGAAGAAAGCTCGCACTGATTAAGGTTTCACTTTATAGAAAATTTATCTTTTTTAATAAAATAAGGTACTGTATTTGTGAAGATGGACACGCAAATCTATAATTATGATTTGCGTTTTTTACATAAATTAAACGAGAAAAATGTCGAAGTGCTGGAAATTAAAAAATGTAAAAGAAGGGTTTATTTGTCGTTTGGAAAAAATAATATGAAAAAAATGTCTATTATTGCGAATGTATTTACAAAGATAGAATAATTTGTAATAATTCTCAAAGTGAGGATAAAGATTTGTAAATTACAGGGAGAAAATGTTAAAATTTCTGAGTATTCTAATTCGATTGCAATATACATTTGTAGCCTCAATGTATGGAGTGAAAATGAAGTAGAGAGTATGGAAGAATAATGAGGGGGATATGGATGTTTACAGCAAAACGGGAGTATACAATGGAAAAACTTTCGCGTGATATTCATATGAAACGTGAAGAAATGATTCATTTAGGTTTAACAAACGGATTAAACAGTACTGAAACAATTCAAGTGAGTCAAGAATTGGACAAGCTTATTGTACAGTATCAACGATATAAAGAACAAAAAACACCAAGATGGTTCGCATTTATGAAGGTACCCTTTTCCCAAATGGAATATGAAGGAAAAACAAGTGCTTTTTGGAAAATGTTTGTGACTGCTTTTATGAAATAAACATAATTACCCTCCGCAGAGAAGGATAATTATGCTGAATCTAATGGAAGCTTTATATGAACTGTGGTTCCTTTATTTTCTGTGCTATCAATCACAATTTGTCCATCATACATTTCTATAATTCGTTTGCATATGACAAGACCAAGACCTGTTCCGGTGTCTTTACTGGTAAAGAACGGATGAAAGAGGTGTTTTTGAATATGTTTTGGAATACCTTTTCCTGTGTCAACAATGTGTAATTTTGCGTGCTCTTTATTACTGGTTACCTGAATTGTTAATACATCACCAGATGACATAGCTTCAATTGCATTTTTTGTAATATTTAAAACCACTTGTTTCATATGATCTTTTGAACAACGGATATGAACAGGATGGTCTGGTAACTGCAAGGTGAATATAATATTATGTAAATTTGCTTCCGATCGAATAATTAATGAGACCTCTTTGATAATATCCCTTACATCATACTTTTTTTCGATAATCGCTGTTGGTTTACCAAGAATAAGAAATTCGCTAACAATTTCATTGATACGTTTTATTTCTTGTTCGATAACAGAAAAATAAAATTAGTCTTGTTCTTGTATATGTTTTTCCTTTAAGAGTGTTACAAGACCTTTAATTCCAGTAAGTGGATTACGGATTTCATGAGCTGTACTAGCTGCAAAAGTACCAACTAATTCAATTTTTTGTATTTCATTTTGTTGTCTCTCTAATCTTGTTTGTCGTTTCAGCAAAATATATTGAACGAGTAAAAATAAAATTGTCATTAAAAATAAAGTAACCATACATTCTACCGCAACGGTTTTGTATAAAGTTGTTTTATGAATAGGTAATGGAGAAACAGCAACTTTCCATTTTAATTTTTGTAGTGGAGTAGAAATTTTGTTTGTATGTTGCCCAGTTGGTTCGGCTATTATCATCTGTTAAAAAGACTACATCATGCTCATCGGTTACTTCAAAATGATATTGTGGTTTAATAGCATTTAAAGCAGACGATATATAATCAAAGCGTAAACTGGCCAACAATAAACCAGAAATTTGTTTGTGTTTTGTAAAAATGGGTGTGGCAATCATAATAGCTTGGTGTCCAAGAACCCGATCTGTAATGACAGATGATACAGTTGTTTTTTTTGATTTAAAAGCTTCTGCTATATAATACCGATCTGCAACATGAATTGGTGTTGTTAAACCTTTTGATGCTACAGTGATTAGGCCGTTTTTATTTGTATAATATAATCCGGAAAAACGCTCGTCTTTTTCATCGGTATCGTGTAATATTTGCTGAATTCCGTTTGTATTTTCTGTTTCTGTATTTACGACCATAGCAAGCATCTCTAAGGCGGAAATTGCTTCGCCAATATGGTGATCTAAGTAGTCCCTATATAAAAATAAAACAGTATGAGCAGCTTGTTTGTTTTCCTGTTGCATTTGGTAGGTGTGATAAGAATAGAAAGTTGCACCGATTCCCAGTGTCGGTAATATAACAAGCAGTATATAAAAAGTTATGCTTCGTAATTTTCCATTCAAGATTGCTACTCCTTTTTTATTATCATTATATATAAACTGTGTTAAAATTGTCATGTTTTTATTTCATGTGTGAAAGTTAGTACTTAGCATGTGTGAAAGAGTAAAACTGAGAAATGATTGAGCGATCATTCGGAGACAAAGATGAACCATTGATAGCTATTTTGCTTTATGGAAAACCTTTTTATTTGGTAGATTGTCTCGGATTTTTGTGAATTTAAGTGAAGGGTTGAAATCGTATGAAGTTGAATGATGAGAGGGAAGAGATTTCTCAATCTTTAAAATTGTTTATTGCATTATCGCGTGTGCACCGCTTTGTTATGGATGCTACAAATAAATCAATACAAAGTAACGGACTAAATCCAACTGAGTTTGCTGTATTAGAATTGATATATCATAAAGGAAGTCAGCCGCTTCAACAAATTGGAGAGCGTATTTTAATTGCAAGTGGAAGTATTACGTATGTTGTTGATAAGTTAGAAAAAAAGGGGCTTGTGAAACGAATTCCATGCCCGAATGATCGCCGTGTTATATATGCACAGTTAACAGGAGAAGGGGAGACCTTCATCGCTTCTATTTTTCCAAAGCATGAAAAAGTTATACAGGATTCCTTTGGAATGTTAACAAAAGATGAGAAAAATGAGCTGTTATCTTTGCTTAAACAAGTTGGGAAATATGAAAAGTGATAGAAAACCTTTCTTTTTTGATGGGAGAGAGCGACCGGCCATGCGTAGAAGCGGTCAGATCCTTTTTCAGCCTCATGCCAAGTGAAAACAAAAGGAGAAAATGAATAGTAATTTCATTCACTGTTCTACAAGAAGTATGGATGGAATGTTACAGTTTCTAATGGATTCTGTTGAAGAATAAAAGGAGATTCAGAAAAGGAAATGGAATTATAGTAAGGATACATATAATTGAGAGGAGGCATATTCATGTCATTTAAGAACTATGAATATAAACGCCCAAATACGGAAGAGTTGCAAGAAAAATTCACTGTAGCTTTAGAACAGTTTGAGAATGTAAAGACGGTAGAAGAGCAAAAGCAAGTAATTGGTGTAATTAATGAGATTCGCAATGATTTTGGTACAATGGGAAATATTTGTCATATCCGCCATTCTGTTGATACAACGGATCCGTTTTATAAGGAAGAACAAGATTTTTTTGATGAGTATTCTCCGATTGTACAAGGCTATGTAACGAAATATTATAAAGCATTGATGAATTCTCCGTTTCGTGATGAATTGGAGGCTTATTATGGGAAACAATTATTTGCTTTAGCAGAATGTGATTCAAAAACATATTCAGATGAGGTTGTGAAAGATTTACAATTAGAAAATAAATTATCTTCGCAATATACACAACTTTTAGCGGCTGCAAAAATTGATTTTGAAGGAGAAGAGAGAACATTATCACAACTTGGACCTTTTATGCAACATACGGATAGAGATATGCGTAAAAGAGCAAGTGAAGCTTATTATGGTTTTTTAGAAGAGCATGAAGAAGAGTTAGACCGTATTTATGATGAACTTGTAAAAGTAAGAACGAAGATTGCGAAAACACTTGGTTTTAAAAACTTTGTTGAACTTGGATATGCAAGAATGTATCGCACAGATTATAATGCGGAAATGGTTGCAAATTATCGTAAACAAGTACTAGATTACATCGTTCCAGTTGCGACAGAATTACGAAAAAGGCAGCAAGCACGCATTGGTGTAGAAAAGCTTGCTTACTATGATGAGAATTTTGAATATGCAACAGGTAATCCGACTCCAAAGGGAGATGCAGAGTGGATTATTAATCATGGGAAGACAATGTATAAAGAATTATCAAAAGAAACAGATGAGTTTTTCAACTTTATGTTAGATAATGAATTATTAGACTTAGTTGCGAAAAAAGGAAAAGCTGGTGGCGGTTATTGTACATACATTGAAAATTATAAAGCTCCGTTTATTTTCTCGAACTTTAATGGGACATCAGGTGATATTGATGTGTTAACACACGAGGCAGGTCATGCGTTTCAAGTATATGAGAGCCGGAAGTTTGAAATTCCAGAGTACAATTGGCCAACGTACGAAGCGTGTGAAATTCATTCTATGAGTATGGAATTTTTCACGTGGCCATGGATGAAATTATTCTTTGAGGAAGATACGGATAAATATTATTTCTCTCATTTAAGTTCAGCACTTCTATTTTTACCATACGGTGTATCTGTTGATGAATATCAACATTATGTATATGAAAATCCGGAAGCATCTCCAGAGGATCGCAAAGCGGCATGGCGTAATATTGAAAGAAAGTACTTACCACATCGAGACTATGAAGACAATGATTATTTAGAACGCGGTGGTTTCTGGCAGCGTCAAGGGCATATTTATAGCTCACCTTTCTACTATATTGATTATACATTGGCTCAAATTTGTGCACTGCAATTTTGGAAGCGAGCAAGAGACAATAGACAAGAAGCGTGGGAAGACTATGTGAACCTTTGTCAAAAGGGTGGAAGTCAATCCTTCTTACAATTAGTAGAAATTGCGAATTTGACATCTCCATTTACAGATGGGTGTGTGCAAGGCGTAATCACTGAGATTCAAGCGTGGTTACATGCAGTGGATGACACAAAATTGTAAAAATCAACCTTGTTTTTTTCACATTTTGTAATCGACACATTCATAAAACAATGAGATAATATAAGAAAATTCAGATTTATTCAAAGGGTGTTTCTAAGTTGGAAACACCCTTTTTTACCAAAAAAGAGGGGGGAGAATTATGCTTCAATCTAATATGAATGTTAGTTTGGAAACTTTGCTGCAATCGTTACAATCTACAAGAAACACACTATTATCAGAAATTGAGATGTTAAATGATACGGAAGTGAATGTAAAACCGCGCCGTGATAAATGGAGTATCATTCAAATTATGCATCATCTACACCTAATTGAACAATCTGTCACTTCATCCCTTGTGTATGCTTTACAGAAAAAAGACAGAAAAGTAGTTCCACTCAAGGATCTCCAACTTACTCTTGATCGAACATATAAACGAGAAGCTCCTCAACAAATGCAACCAACAGAAACATTAATGAAAAAACAACAAGGAATTCAATTACTCGAACATTCACGCGCAGAATTATTGCATACGCTGCATAGTATTATAGACGAAAAAGAATTGTTCGAAAATTCGTTAAAACATCCTGTGTTTCAGGAGCTTAATCTATATCAATGGATTCAATTCCTTGATTTACATGAACAACGCCATCTTACACAGTTAAAAGAAGCAAAATATGCGATTTTGCAAAGGTAAAGAAAAATTCCCATTTACATGGGAACTATATTGAATAAATAAGAAGAAGCGAGGTAGTAATTATCCCGCTTCTTCTTATTTATCCCGGCTCTTCGAGGGTAGTAATATCCACTCCTCAAGATGCAGAAAAAGAAGATGGGTAGGGGATAAACCACTTATAAAATCCTAATTAATGAGGACTAATTATTAGTGGAGGATGAAGAAACTGGATTGATGCATATTTTTATCTTTTATTTTGGAATAATACATAAAGAGAACATAGAAGGAGTTGAAAGCATGTCACACAAAAAGAAAGAGCAAGAGCGTAGTTGGAAGGCACGAAAAGAAAATCAAAAACCGCATGGGAAAGTAAAGACTTTTGCGGAACTTGTTGATGAAACGGAAAAAACGTGATGATTTCATCACGTTTTTTGTATGAGTGGGAAAGTTAATAGAAAGGTTGTACCAATGTCTTTTTCACTTGTAATATCGATTTTTCCACCCATTGCTTTTACGATGCTGAATACGACCATCATCCCAAGTCCAGTGCCTTTTTCTTTCGTTGAATAGAAGGGAGAACCAAGACGTTTTAGTTGTTCTAGATCCATGCCAATACCAGTATCTTTTATGGACAACTGTATCTGTGTATGACTCGGTATTAATGTGAGAATAAGATCTCCCCCTTTTGGCATGGCTTCAATACAATTTTTTAAAATGTTTAATAAGCATTGGTTAAATTTTTGTTTTTCTCCAGAAATACAAAAGATATTGCTTTGCTTTGTGTAAGTTATACGAACATTTGTCAAATTAGCTAGTGGAGTAATGAGAGATACAGCATGAAGTAATTCATCTTCGATTTGTAATACTTGTTCTTTTTCTATACTTGGTTTTGCAAATGTTAGATAATCTGTGAGTACGTGATTTGCTTGTTCAATACCACGTATAGCAATTTCTGTATATAATTTTCGATCTTCTTCAGAGCATTCTTCGGATTGTAGGAGTTGTAAAAAACCTTTCGYTGAAGTTAAAGGATTACGAACTTCATGAGAGATAGAGGCAGCCATTTCTCCGATTAGGTGAAATTTTTCAGYGTTAATCAGTTCTTCTTGTAGGCGTATTTGTAATTGTAGTACGTTTAGTAAATAAAGAATAAGAATGGTACCAATGATGGTACATAATTCATACACAATAATATAAGTGAGGTAATATTCATTGTTAGGAACTTCAGCAAGGAAAAAAGGAATCCAGCTAAATACGTATACAAAACTATATAAAATAGCAAGTACTACTTTTATATGATTGCTCCCTCTTTGAAAGAGTCTGTATGTGGCAAGGAGAATAATATATAAGAAAATGGAAGCTATAATAGATGGAAAAACTCCTATGCCTCCTAATAAAAAACGGTATATGTTTAATACAGCTAAAATCGATCCACCCGCAATAGGACCTCCTGTTAATGTACTAACAATTAATACAATATGACGCATATCAAATTGAAATCCATTATCCATCCTTGCTGCAAAAGAAATACAAAGAATTGTTGCAGCACTGCAAAATAATATAAATACGGTTGAATTTAATTTAGGTGAATGTTTCCCTTTTTGATTCCAAAATGAGTGGTATATTAGCATCATAACGAGGATGGATAATATGTTTAAAAAGAGATAAATAATAAAGAGTTTCAGGTTTATCTCCTCCCTATTTTCATATGTATGGTGTTATATAAGTACAAATTGAAAAACCGACATAAAACCTTTCCTTTTAGGTGAGAGAGCATCCGGCCATGCATAGAAGCAGTCAGCCCTTCTTTCTGCCCCATGCAAAGTGAAAACAAAGAGAGAAAATAAGTAGCGGTCACCTTTTGTTCTTTATAGCAGCGACTTATATGTTGGAAAATCAAAATGGATTTATATAAGTATAATCATACTATTAAAATACAAGAAAATGAATCTTAATCCTGAAAAAAAGACAGAAAAATCAGATGTTTTTCTGGATATGTGCAGTATGTTACAATATGTGTTGTTAATGAAAGAAGAAATTCCATGTATAACATGGGAGAGGTTCGCGAACTCCCTCTATAAAAAACTATGGAAACAACAATATCCTTAGGTATTGTTTTGTTTTTTTATTGTGACAGTTCAAGAACGTTCTTTCTTCTTATTCGTAGTAGAGAAGGAGAATGAGTGAGATGAAAAAAGAAAAAGCAGTTGTCGTTTTTAGTGGTGGCCAGGATAGTACAACATGTTTGTTTTGGGCAATGCAGCAGTTCGCAGAGGTCGAAACTGTGACATTTAATTATAATCAACGTCATAAGTTAGAAATTGACTGTGCAGCTGATATTGCGAAAGAGTTAGGAATTAAACATACAGTACTTGACATGAGCCTATTAAATCAACTTGCTCCAAATGCGTTAACGAGGACGGATATGGAGATTACACATGAAGAAGGTGAATTGCCATCAACATTTGTAGATGGACGAAATTTACTATTCTTATCATTTGCAGCTGTGCTAGCAAAACAAGTTGGAGCACGTCATATTGTAACGGGCGTATGTGAAACAGATTTTAGCGGTTACCCTGATTGTCGTGATGTATTTGTGAAATCGTTAAACGTTACTTTAAATTTATCTATGGATTATCCATTTGTTATTCATACACCACTTATGTGGATTGATAAAGCAGAAACATGGAAATTGTCAGACGAACTTGGCGCATTTGAGTTTGTTAGAGAAAAAACATTAACATGTTATAACGGAATAATCGGTGATGGCTGCGGTGAATGTCCAGCTTGTAAACTTCGTAAAGCAGGTTTAGATACGTATTTACAAGAACGCGAAGGAGCGAACGCATAATGGAACAAAATTTTTTTGGATTTCGCATTGTAGAAAATTTACAAAAAGTGGACAAGGACATTCAACGTGAACAACTGAAATATCATAATAAACGAGTGATGGTAAGTAAGGAATTTACATTTGATGCAGCGCATCATTTGCACTGTTATGAAGGGAAATGTAAAAATTTACATGGTCACACATACAAAGTTGTTTTTGGAATTAGTGGATATGTAAATGAGATTGGACTTGCTATTGACTTTGGAGATATAAAAGAAATTTGGAAAAATGAAATAGAAATTTATTTGGATCATCGTTATTTAAATGAAACATTACCAGCGATGAATACGACAGCTGAAAATATGGTCGTTTGGATATATGAGAAGATGGTAGAGGCACTTACAAAAGAAGACCGTGCAAATGAATATAAAGGAGCACGGGTTGAATTTGTTCGTCTATTTGAAACACCAACAAGTTATGCGGAAGTAAGACGGGAGTGGATGATCGGTGAGTAAAATTCCTGTTCTGGAAATTTTCGGGCCGACCATTCAAGGTGAAGGAATGGTTGTTGGACAAAAGACGATGTTCATTCGTACAGCAGGTTGTGACTATAGTTGCGCGTGGTGCGATTCGTCCTTTACATGGGATGGATCAGCGAAAGAACAAATTCGGCAAATGACTCCCGAGGAGATATGGAGTGAGCTTGTAGAAATTGGTGGGGAAAATTTTTCACATGTAACGATTTCAGGTGGGAATCCAGTGTTGTTGAAAAATATAGACGATTTTCTGTCTTTATTACAAGAAAAACAAATTCGCACCGCCATTGAGACGCAAGGAAGTAAATGGCAGGAATGGTTGCTTCATATTGACGAAATAACAATTTCGCCAAAGCCACCAAGCTCACAGATGAAAACTGATTTTATTATGCTGGATTCTGTTATTGAAAGATTAGCAGGAAAAGATTTTAGCTTAAAAGTCGTTGTATTTGATGATCACGATTTTGAATATGCGATAAAAGTGCATGAGCGTTATCCGCACGTACCGTTTTTCTTACAAGTTGGAAATGATGATACAAAAACAGTGGATGATGCAATGCTTATCAGGAATTTACTACAAAAATATGAATGGCTCATTGAAAAAGCTGTTCATTGCAAAGAAATGAATGACGCAAAAGTATTACCTCAGCTTCACGCGTTAGTGTGGGGAAATAAACGAGGCGTATAAGGAATCGAATTGAAGGGATGTATGAAAAATGGCAGGAAGATTAGATGAAGATTTAAAAGATGTAACGTTACTTGGAAACCAAAATACAAAATATTTATTTGAATATAGCCCAGAAATTTTAGAGATATTTGATAATAATCATCCAAACCGTGATTATTTTGTAAAGTTCAACTGTCCTGAATTTACAAGCTTATGTCCAAAAACAGGACAACCAGATTTTGCAACGATCTATATTAGTTATATTCCAGAGCAAAAAATGGTGGAGAGTAAATCATTAAAATTATATTTATTTAGTTTCCGTAACCATGGAGATTTTCATGAAGATTGTATGAATGTCATTATGAATGATTTAATCAAATTAATGGATCCACGTTATATTGAAGTGTGGGGGAAATTCACACCACGTGGTGGTATCTCGATTGATCCATATTGTAACTATGGTCGTCCTGGTACAAAATATGAAAAAATGGCAGAATATCGCATGATGAATCACGATTTATATCCTGAAACAATCGATAATCGTTAATGAAAAAAGGATCTGTATGATACATACAGATCCTTTTTTTCTATTATATTATGCATGTTGATTGATAACTGTATAGTTTTTGTGATTTACAACTGTAAGAGGTTCCATATCTAGTTCTCTAAAATTCTCCATGATTGTTATATCGACAATAACGGAGTTTTTATTTACTTTTTGAACACGGCCTTGCATTCCACCTTTAAATTCGATAATATCTCCAGTTTCTGCGGTTTTCATAAGCAACTCTCCTTGTTACAGTTTTACCAAAAAAAGAACAATGTTGTTCTTTTTTATTTCCCTTTATTTTGAACTATATTCCCCTGTTTGTAAATGTTTCCATAAGAAAATTTCAAAAAATAGTCATTTTTCATAAGAAATGTATAAAGTATTTTTCTATTTTAGGAGAGGGAATTGATAAAAAAGTGCTTATATCAGTATATAGGGGTATAATAAACTGGGGGCGGTAAAAATGTTGTTTGAAATTGTAGGAAGTTTTATAATGATCCTTTTATTCTTATTTTCATATAAGCAATTAAAAATAATTCGTWTCCATGAAACAGATACATATTTTGATGGATTAGATGGTATGCATGCTTCTGTTACTCATGAGAGCGGTGCGGATATGTAAGGAAGTATGACTTTCTCTTTCTCCATGGTATGATGATAATAAGAAAAAGTGCATAATAATATAGGTGATGAGCGGTGAATGGAGAGTGGAGAAGATGCGAATTTCTTTTATTCGTCACGGTCGCTTGAACAATGTTACAGAATCAATGACAGTATCATCGTTCCACAAATGGATGGAGCAGTACGATTTAGACGGTATGAAAAAAAGTATGGACATACCAATTGAGACGGTTGAAGTAATCGAATCTGCGAAGCTTATTGTAACGAGTAATCAAAAACGTGCGGTACAGTCAGCGGCAGAATTAACGAATTCTCTTTCTTTTATACAAAGCTCCCTTTTTCGAGAGGCAGAAGTACCATCTAGTTTCTTTGTTCCGAAATGGGTGAAGTGCAAACCGGAAGTATGGACATTTATTGGGCGTACATTATGGATGGTTGGATATTCTAAAGGTGTTGAGTCTTATCGTGAAGTACAAGGAAGAGCGAAGCAAGCAGCTGATACATTAGTCGGATATGCGTTAGTACATGGGCATATTGCGCTCATAGGGCACAGTTATTTTAATACGATGATTGGGGCTGAGCTACGTGCTAGAGGATGGTCTGGTCCGCCTATTTTTTATGGGAAGCCATGGAGTTGTACAGAATATACATTTCATGAAGCGATGAATGGAAATATATTGAATACCAATTTAACATAAAGGCACACGATTACAATAAAGAATCGTGTGCTTTTTTTTAAGAAACGAAAGCTTTTTTATATAGTGGTTTCACTAAATGAGCATATGGCTCTCCAACAAGCATAACCGTTTTATCCTCTTGGTAGCCAAGTTTTTTATATAAAGAGAAAGCTCGATTGTTTTCTAAATTTACAAGTAATGCAATTTTCTCATAGCCTTTTTCATAGGCATCATTTTCTGCTGCTTTAATCAATTTTGAGCCGATTCCTCGTCCGCCATATGTGTTTGAAACGGATAATGTGTCAATATAATATTCATCGAGCTCAGCTTCTTTTTCTAGCGTAATAGATGAATCTTGATGGATTTTTCGTAAGTGTTTTACAATGGGAGTATCTAGTTGTTTTGCATGGCTGCCATGATAGGCTACGATGATTCCAATTGCTTGTCCATCTTGTTCTTCAACGAAACAGTTCTCGTAGCTAAGTCGATTTTCTTTTTTTGAAAACCAAGTTTCAAGCCCTGTCAAGACTTCTGTTCCTGTTCTCCCACCTGTGATTTTTTCAGCAATTTCATGCAGAGCGTTATACAATAAAGGAGATATTGCCTTCGCATCTGTCTTTTTTGCTTTCCGAATCATAGTATCCCTCCTAGTTGTCATTCTTATTGTAACATAAAATAAAGTTTCAACCAGTTATTCATCAATTTCTTGAATTTTATAGGATAAGCTTGAATATCGAATTGATTCAGTATAGATGAACCGTTATGGTAGTATATGATACTTGCTGTGAATGTAAGAAATTTAGCATTGTCGACTTGTGGAAGATAGGATAAAATATTGCAGAGAGGTGAAATACATGGATAAACAATTAGCAAATACAATTTTAGATCAACTGAAAAATGGAGAGATAGAAGAGTATATTGTAACTAAGGATGTATTTTATGCGTTTCGGGAGGTTGTAGTAAATCGAGAAGATTTTAAACATTTCAGTGGGAATGCACAGCACGGCGGGAAAATTATTTATACATATATAGAAACACCGCGTTCTTAATAGAAGGAAAAGGAGAGGAGAATTATGGGAGAATTTAAACAAAGTATTTTACCGCACTGGGACTACATGTGGAAAGATGGTACAGAAAAACGATTCGTAGGAATGGTTATGTTTCCTGAGAAACGTACAGAAGAAGTTATAGAAAAATTGAAAGTAGCATATGAGCAAGAAATTCACATTCGAGCAACTGTGAAATTTCAGCATATGAATCAATATGTAGAGGGAATAGTTGTATATTTTGATGAAGAAGCGCCAGTATTTACAATGCAAGATAAAGACGAAAATTTACATCATTTATTTATAAAGGATATTTTACGTATTGAACATTGCGAATGAGCGATGCTTTGTGTACAGTCTTTTTAAAATTCTCATCACACTAACGAATAAATTGGTGTGCCATAATAATTGTCCTTTTCATTATAATGATATGTTTTATTGTGTAACAAAAAAGAAAGTATATGTACTCGATTTAATAAATGTTTAATTCACAAGAGAGAGAAGTCCTTACTTGTGTGATCTGAATAATGTGTAACCGGTTTCGAACAGATTATCTCGTAAATTCTGTTCTTTTTTATGTGATGCTGGAGAAATATATTTCTCCAGCATTTACTGTTTTTTGACAAAACATATTGATAACATTTTTGTAAATATGATTAAATTCGTTGACAACTTTTTCGAAAAGCACTTTATTGACATGAGTTTTAGAATGTTGTTTCATAGTCTTTGTATTGAAAAAAAGGACTTGTCATGTCGAAAAGTAAAAGTTAAAAAAAGAAAGAATTTATACATATATCTTGTGTCTTGTTTTGAAACATAATACAATATATAGAGAAATCATGAAACGACATCTAGATATTAAAGAAAGAAGGGGAGGGTCGGAAATGTTAGTTGCATATGATTCTATGACAGGAAACGTGAAGCGTTTCATCCACAAATTAAATATGCCGGCCGTTCAAATTAATGACGATCTAGTATTAGAYGAAGATTTTGTTCTTATTACGTATACAACAGGTTTTGGAAATGTGCCGGAACGTGTTTTAGAATTTTTAGAACGCAATAATACAAATTTAAAAGGCGTATCTGCAAGTGGCAATCGCAACTGGGGAGATATGTTCGGAGCAAGTGCAGATAAAATCTCATCCAGATACGAAGTACCTATTGTATCAAAATTTGAGTTATCTGGAACAAATAAAGATGTAGAATATTTTAAAGAAAGGGTGCGGGAGATTGCGACACATTGAACTGAATAATGAAATCACGCAAATGCAAGACGGTTTCTACCAGCTTCATAAAGATAAAGAAGCATTAGAAGTCTTTATGGAAGAAGCGAGAGCGAATACCGTTCATTTTGATAGCGTGGCAGAGCGAATCGAGTATATGAATAAGCACGATTACTATTACAACGTTCTGGACGAGTATAAGTTGGAGGAAGTAGAGGAAGTATACAACGTTGCATACGGTGAAAACTTCGAGTTCCAATCTTATATGGCGGCATCTAAGTTTTATAAGGATTATGCATTAAAAACAAATAATCAAAAACAATACTTAGAAAGCTACGAAGATCGTGTATCAATTGTGTCATTATACTTAGGACGCGGCGATGTTAATAAAGCAAAACAATTTGCAAGCATGATTGTAAAACAAAACTACCAACCAGCGACACCAACCTTTTTGAATGCAGGAAGAAGCAGAAGAGGAGAAATGGTGTCTTGTTTCTTGTTAGAGATGGATGATAGCTTAAATTCGATTGGATTTAATATCAATACAGCGATGCAGCTATCGAAAATTGGTGGCGGAGTTGCTTTAAATCTTTCTAAGCTACGCGCACGCGGTGAGCAAATTAAAGGCATTGATAACGCAGCAAGCGGTGTTGTACCAGTTATGAAATTGCTTGAAGATTCGTTTTCATATGCGAATCAGTTGGGTCAACGAAAAGGTGCCGGTGCGGTATATTTAAACATTTTCCATTGGGATATTATTGAATTCCTTGATACAAAAAAAATAAATGCCGATGAGAAGAGCCGTATTCAGTCTCTATCAATCGGTATTATCGTTCCAAGTAAGTTCTTTGAGCTTGCAGAGAAAAACGAACCATTCCATGTTTTCGCACCTTATACGGTATATAAAGAGTACGGAAAACATTTAGATGATATAGACATCGACGAGATGTATGATGAACTAATGAGCAATCCGAATGTGAAGAAGAAGCCACTTGATATTAGTGCGCGTGATATGCTCATTAAGATCGCAATGATTCAACTTGAGTCTGGTTATCCATACTTAATGTTTAAATCAAATGCAAATAAGCAACATCCTTTAAAAGATATTGGAACTGTGAAGATGTCGAACTTGTGTTAAATATGTAGCACCTTCTAGTAGAAATGCTAGTCGAAAACTCCGTTAAACGGGGAAAGCCTCAATGAGAGGTAACCTACCGTGCTAAGTCTTATCTTAGAATGAATCGTATGCGATTCAGAAGGTATCTTATTATTTTGTATGGTGCATAGATTACAGAACAACATAAAATAATAAGAGACTTTCTGAAAGATTAAGATAAGTAAAAGCCTAACGACTATCCCATATGGGAGTAGAGCGCAAGCGATTGGCGTTCGAAAAGCGGAGCACCTAATCAGGTTATGCTGTAGGTGATGATATAGTCTGTCCTGTATGGTGACATACAGCAGTTGCTTGAGCAACGGATTGAGAGTAGCGACCTCAGTTGAACATTAGAGACCGAAATCTTCCAGTTACAAGAAACATCTGAAATTAATGACTATGGTACAGATGACATTATCCGCCGTGATATTAACTGTAACTTAGGATCATTAAACATTGTAAACGTAATGGAGAATAAAGAAATTCGTGAAGCAGTTCATGCAGGAATGGAAGCATTAACAGCTGTTTCTGATATGACTGTTATTCCAAACGCGCCGACTGTGAAAAAAGCAAATGATGAGCTTCATTCAGTTGGACTTGGTGCTATGAACTTACATGGATATTTAGCGAAAAATAAAATTGCTTATGAAAGTGCAGAAGCGAAAGAATTTGTTCGTACATTCTTTATGATGTTAAATTACTACTCCATTGAAAAGAGTATGGGTATTGCGAAAGAAAAGGGCGAAACATTTAAAGACTTCGATAAGTCGGATTATGCAAATGGCTCATACTTTGAAAAGTATGAAACAACAGACTATAGTCCTGTAACTGAGAAAGTACAGCAGTTATTTGAAGGAATCTATATTCCAACAAAAGAAGATTGGACAAGTCTAAAAGAGGGAGTACAGAAGCACGGTTTATACAACTCATATAGATTGGCTATCGCTCCGACACAATCGATCAGTTACGTGCAAAATGCAACTTCAAGCGTAATGCCGATCGTAAGTCAAATTGAATCAAGAACGTATGCGAATGCGACAACATATTACCCAATGCCGTATTTATCAAAAGATACGTTCTGGTATTATAAATCTTCTTACGATATCAATCAGTTTAAACTAATTGATTTAATCGCAGAAATTCAAGAGCATATTGACCAAGGAATTAGTACAATTCTTTATGTAAATAGCGATATTTCTACGCGTGAATTAGCACGTTATTACATCTATGCACATAAAAAAGGTCTAAAGAGTTTGTATTATACAAGAACACGTAAGTTAAGCGTGGAAGAGTGCGTTGCTTGTACAGTTTGATGCAAACTATAATTGATTGATATACAAAATAAAGAGTAAGACATCATGAGCAGGGTTTTTCTGACCCTGCTCATGCTTAGTTATAAAATTTAAGATGTCTAACTTGCGGTTAAGTTTTCATCGTAAAGTGAAAGCTTTACCGCAAGTTAGAAGAGCTTAATTATAGAGAGAAGGGGCGATTCAATGCGCGCGGTAAACTGGAACAAAAAAGAAGACGATTTTAGTTTAATGTTTTGGAAGCAAAACATCGCTCAGTTTTGGACAGAAGAAGAGATCGCTGTATCTTCTGACAAAAATACTTGGGTGCAATTATCAAAAGAAGAGCAAATTGCGTATAAGCGTGTATTAGGTGGTTTAACACTTTTAGATACGAAGCAAGGCGGCGAAGGGATGCCACTTGTACTTGTTCATCTTGAGAATTTACAAGCGAAAAGTGTATTAGCTTTCATGGGTGCTATGGAAGAAGTACATGCGAAGAGTTACAGTCATATCTTTACGACACTCGCAACAGAAGAAGAAATTGATGAGATCTTTGAATGGGTAGATAGCCATCCATTACTTGAGAAAAAAGCGGGTATTATTACAGGTTATTATCGTCGTTTATTGAAGCCACAAGTAACGAAAAAAGAATTATACATGGCTATGGTAGCAAGTGTATTCTTAGAAAGTTACTTGTTCTATAGCGGATTTTTCTATCCGCTTTACTTAGCAGGACAAGGAAAGTTAACAGCGAGTGGTGAAATTATTAACTTAATAATTCGTGACGAGTCAATTCACGGCGTATTCGTTGGTATTTTAGCACAACAAATCTTCGCGGAACTTTCTGCGGAAGAAAAACAAGAAGTGCAAAAAGAAACACAAGAGTTATTGATAGAACTGTATGAAATTGAAATGGCATATACAGAAGAAATTTATACATCCATTGGTCTTGTTGAAGATGTAAATCGCTTTGTTCGTTACAATGCGAATAAAGGGCTTATGAACTTAGGATTAGAACCACGCTTTGAGGAAGAAGAAATTAACCCAATCGTATTAAACGGTTTACGTACAGATACGAAAAACCATGATTTCTTCTCTGTAAAAGGGAATGGTTATGTAAAAGCAACAAATGTTGAAAAGTTATCAGACGATGATTTCGTATTCGATTTTTAATAGATAAGATTGAAAAAGCTGTCTTTCATATAAAGGCAGCTTTTTTGTTATGAATAGTTTACATAATGTTATTATCTCATGGTAAGTTTTTATTCGCCGACTGATTAAAGTTTCACTTCATTTGTATTTATTGGTATGAGAGATTGAATAAGTTATGTCAAAATGAATAGAAAAATAACGATGCAATTAGAAACATAATCCCACCCGTAATTTCATTGGACCATAAAAAAATAGGGCTGTTTAGTAAATTTTTTAACAAAGGCAATTTTGGCTCGAAAATTGCATGAATATTTAAAAAATAAAGGAGGTTTTTGAAATGACATATATAACATACGCTGTTCGTTGAAAGCGTTTTCTGTTTAGTTATCAATCTTTACATGAAAATTAGATAGAGAAAGTAGGAGGAATGATAGGTGGGAAAAGGAGTTGGGTTAAAACGTTCATTAGGACTTTGGTCAATTGTTATGCTAGGTGTCGGGTATATGACACCAATGGTAGGATTTGATACATTTGGAATCGTTTCTGAAAAAACGGGCGGGCATGTTCCAGGAGCTTATTTAATTGCATTAGCGGGGATGTTATTTACAGCTGCAAGCTACGGCAAAATGGTAAAGGTTTTTCCTACTGCAGGATCTGCTTATACTTATACACAAAAGACAATTAGTGCAAGACTTGGTTTTCTTGTTGGATGGTCAGCATTATTGGATTATTTGTTTTTACCAATGGTGAACGCACTATTAACGAGAATTTATATGTCAGCACTTTTTCCAAGTGTTCCAGATTGGGCATGGGTCATTGGATTTGTCCTACTTATTACACTTATCAATATTATTAGTGTAAATGTTACTGCTAATTTCAATACGTTCCTAGTAACATTTCAAGTGCTAGTAATGGCTGTGTTTGTTTTTCTAGTTATAAAAGGTTTGATAGCAGGAGAGGGAACCGGAGAAGTCTTTTCCATTCAGCCGTTTTTCCAATCAGATATACAAATATCACCGTTAGTTGCAGGGGCAACTATTCTGTGTTTTTCATTTTTAGGTTTTGATGCAGTAACTACATTTTCAGAAGAAACACCAAACGCAAAGAAGACGATTCCTCGAGCTATTTTTCTTACTGCTTTAATTGGCGGAATTTTATTCATTGTCACTACGTACTTTACACAATCCTTTTTTCCAGATGCATCCGTATTTAAAGATCAAGAATCAGCAGCTCCAGAAATTGCATTATACGTCGGAGGAAAATTATTTCAAACTTTCTTTTTAGTAGGAACATTTATGGGAACAATAGCATCAGGCTTAGCTTCTCATACAAGTGTATCGCGATTATTATACGTAATGGGGCGAGATAATGTAATTCCGCAGAAGATATTTGGATACATTCATCCTCGCTTGCGAACTCCAGTATATAACATTATTTTTGTGGGAATTATTGCGCTCTCTGCTATGTTTATTGATTTAGAAACAGCAGCATCTCTTATTAACTTCGGAGCGCTTATTGCATTTACATTTGTTAATTTATCTGTAATTTCCTACTATGTTATAAAGCAAAAAAGATATAAAACAACAAAAGATTTTTTGAATTTCTTAGTTATGCCTATTTTAGGTGCAGGTACAGTGGCTGTGTTATGGTTTAACCTCAATATTCATTCGCTTATTCTTGGACTTAGCTGGGCTGCCATTGGAATCGGTTATCTTTTATATATTACGAACATGTTTCGTTCAGCACCTCCGCAAATGCATTTTGAAGAAGTGCAGGAAATGTAAAATAATAAAAAACATCGGGATTTATCCGGTGTTTTTAATTTTGTAGAGTCTACAATTATGCAATAATGAATAAATCATTCAACTATTCATAAAGAACGTGAGACATTTTGTAAATAAGGGAAAGAGTTGAGGTTGAAACGATAATATAAACATTATATTTCCAGTTGGCACGATTATTGCTTTATAACACTAGTAAAAATAAATAAATGAGGTGTTATCGTGGCAATTCAATCAGAAAAAGAGGATGTAACACAATCTATTCAAGAAAAAGTTGAGTCGGAAAATGCTTTAGAGGAATTTCAAGCCATATTAAAAGAAGCACTCCATGTTTTGCATTATCCAGAGGAAGTATTCGAGTTTCTTAAGAAGCCGATGCGTTTTTTAGAAGTAAGTATTCCTGTTCGAATGGATGATGGAACAACAAAGGTATTTCAAGGATATCGCGCTCAGCATAATGATGCAGCAGGGCCAACAAAAGGTGGTATCAGGTTTCATCCAGATGTTACAGCAGAGGAAGTAAAAGCGTTGGCAGGATGGATGAGCTTAAAATGCGGAGTTACAGGACTTCCATATGGAGGAGCAAAGGGCGGAATTATTTGTGATCCGCAGAAGATGAGCTTTAGAGAATTAGAGTTACTTAGCCGTGGCTATGTAAGAGCAGTGAGCCAAATTGTTGGACCTACTAAAGATATTCCAGCTCCTGATATGTATACAAATGCTCAGATTATGGCTTGGATGCTGGATGAGTATGATCATATTAGGGAATTTGATTCTCCTGGTTTTATTACTGGAAAGCCGTTAATGCTAGGAGGATCACAAGGGCGAGAAACAGCTACTTCTAAAGGGGTATTATACACGCTCCAATTAGTAAGTGAATTAAAACATATTCCAATTCAAAATATGCGGGTAATCATTCAAGGGTTTGGAAACGTTGGAAGTCATTTGGCAAAATATTTATATGATATTGGTGTGAAAGTAGTAGGAGTATCTGATGCTTTAGGTGGCATTTATAACTCAGACGGTCTAGATGTTCCTTATTTATTAGAGAATCGAGATTCTTTTGGTGTTGTATCGAACCTCTTTAGTAAAACAATCTCTAACCAAGAGTTGCTAGAAAAAGAATGTGATGTACTCATTCCAGCAGCAATTGGAGGAGTAATTACGAAACATAATGCAGAAAGACTTGGGTGTAAGATTATCATTGAGGCTGCAAATGGTCCGACAACGAAAGAGGCGATAACAATATTAGAAGAGAAAGATGTTTTAGTTGTTCCGGATATTTTAGCGAACTCTGGAGGTGTTATTGTTTCTTATTTTGAGTGGTGCCAAAATAACCAAGGATATTATTGGACAGAGCAATATGTAGACCAATGTTTAAAAGAAAAAATTACCTCTAGCTTTTCTGATGTATTTAATACTTCAAAACGGTTTGGGGTAAATATGAAAATTGCTGCTTATATAGAAGGGGTTCGTAAAATTGTAGAAGCGTCGCGTCTAAGAGGATGGTTGCATTTTTAAGCTAAAGGGAGGAATCAAATGAAACTGGACATTTTATTAGAACAAATTGAAAAGCAACCAATTGGTTATTACTGTATTGTGTCGAATCATCATCGCTATGATATAGCAGTCACGTATTCACAGCAATTTTTTGGAAAAGCAATGGTTACATCTATTCAAAATGGAAGAATGATTTTATTAAGTCAGGAAGATATCGAAGAAGAGCAATACTGGGCACCTAAGCTAGGAATTGAAATAGAAGATGTAGAAGATTTTCAAAGCTTTTTTCATATGATTCTCCAGTCACAAATGTTGGCAGAGCAATATTAATAGAATAAAGGAAGGGAATGATTCATTTTGTATTATGAAATAGTTACGAGCCCATGCTATGGAACAGTTGAAAAAGTTGCTATTGATAAGGACTCTCGAATTTATGAATGGGAACCATTGTTTGCTATTAAAGATATGAATGGTAAGCTAGAAGTAATTAAAATGGGATGTAGTGGGGAAGTACAATCTTTAGAGGTAGAAGCAGGAGATAAAGTAATTCCAGGTATGGTATTAGCGTATATTCAAGAAGATCTTTTAATTAGTGGGAGTGATTGATTTTAGGGAGGAAGATGGAACTATTCATCTTCCTTTTTTTATTAAAGTAAGTAAAAAAAGTATATTGTCAGATTAATTAAAAAAATCAGATTTTAATGATACAATACAAGTTAAGCAGTTTAAAGGAGGAGTAACAGAATGTTTTCCATTGCTCATAACAAAATTAGACCTATTGTTTCCATATCGATCGATCAATCTGAACAGGAATGGAATATAGATGCTGAAAATATGAAAGAATCTTTTCTGTTTTTAAAAAGAGAAGATCAATTATTTGCATACGTCCATGTTAAGGAGCTGCTATCAAGAAGTAAGCGCTTAACGACTAAAATGTTACTTTCAAATGCTGTTTCACTAGATACAATATGTCATCTTAGCAAAAACATTTCCTTAACAGCTCTCTTTCAAATTATTGGGGCACCTATTGCCATAGTGAAAAATGAAAGAGGAGAGTTAACAGGATACATAAGAAGAGAGGATGTTTTTGCAGAATTATTTAAGCAAGAAAATAAAAGTGTAGATATACTAAAAATCATCTTAACGTCTATTCCAATGGGGATTTTTGTAGTAGACCGTGAAAAGAAAATTGTGAATTGTAATGAATCTGGTTTGAAGATGATTAAATCTACTCCTGAAAAAGTAATGAATGTGCCAGCAGAACAGATTTTTAATGGGGAACATATTCGCAATGTATTTGCAACCGGAAAAACGATTTTAAATCAATTACAAATAACAAATGAGATGGGGGTATTAGTTGACTACAGTCCTATCCCAAACTTCGATCAAAGAATTGAAGGAATGGTCATTATTGTGCAAGATTTACCGATGGTTGAGGATATGGCTATGGAAATTGAATATATAAAGGATTTAAATAAAGATTTACATGCAATTTTATCTAGCATTTATGATGAAATATTAGTAGTTAATCATAAAGGGGAATTAATCCGTTATAGTGAAACCATTATCAATGATTTTTGGGGAGGGGATTTGAAAGATCTTTTAGGAAAAAATCTTTTAGATTTAGAGAAGAAGGGATTATTTAGTCCATCTGTCACGCGATTGGTGCTAGAACAAAAGAAAAAGGTATCAATTGTACAAGAGACAAAAAGTGGTAGAAAGATATTAGCCGTTGGAAATCCTGTGTTTAACGAAAATGGAGAGCTTCATCGTATTATTATTGCCTCAAGAGATATTACAGAAGCAACAAGGTTAAAGACGGAATTGCATGAGATAAAAAAGATATCCGAACAATATAAGAAAGAGTTGGACAGCTTTAAAAATAAAGATCGCTTTCTGAAGAAATTGATTTATTGTAGTCCGAAAATGGAGCAAATTATTACTCAAGCAAAAAAAATAGCTGATTTTTCTTCAAATGTTCTTATTTCTGGAGAATCAGGTGTTGGGAAAGAAGTGATTGCACAAGCGATTCATCAACTTGGAAACAGATCTTCAAAGCCGTTTTTAAAATTAAACTGCGGTGCGATTCCAGAGACGTTGTTAGAAAGCGAACTGTTCGGTTATACGAAAGGTGCTTTTACTGGTGCTGATAAAAATGGAAAAGAAGGATATTTTAAGCGAGCGGATCAAGGGATTTTATTTTTGGATGAGATTGGAGAAATGCCTTTACATCTGCAAGTAAAATTACTCAGAGTATTGCAAGAACAAGAGGTAATTCCAATTGGAAGCACAATACCTACGAAAATCAATGTTCAAATTATTGCTGCCACGAATAAACGCCTTGAAAAAATGGTCGAAGCGGGCACGTTCCGAGAAGATTTATTTTATCGCTTAAATGTAATTCCGCTGCAAGTTCCCCCACTTAGAGAACGAATGGAAGATGTTCCACTACTCGCGTTTCATTTTTTACAAGAGTTAAATGAAAAATATAATAAAAACTATCATTTAACTCCTGATGCACTAAATTTACTAGAGTTTTATTCCTGGCCAGGAAATGTAAGAGAATTACAGAATATGATTGAACGTTTAGTAGTATCAGCAGATGATTCAGTCATTGATGCTGAATTTGTTAGTAAATTTCTAACTCCTGGATATGATTTTAAAAAATCAAAGCCGGTGATTACAAGAGTTTTACCATTACAAGAAGCGTTACATTCTGTAGAAGAACAATTAATTTTACTTGCGATGAAGCAGTATAAAACAACAACAAAGGCAGCGAAGGCTCTTGGGATAAGCCAGTCTTCTGTTAGTCGTAAATATCAAAAAATCATGAATGAACAGGAAATAACGGTTGATACAATTTCGTATTTTTAAAGGAGAAAGGGGGAGTCTACATAGACTGCCCCTTCTCTTTGTTGTAATTATGCGAAATGTAATAATCTATGCGAAAATGCATAACTTTGTATAGGTTATTTAAGGAAATCGTCAGTTTTTGTATGATTGCTTCGTATTTCAAATGTTGGCACAATTATTGCTTATATAATATATGAATGATTGACAAAGGGGGATTATATACAGTGCTAGATTTAAAAATGTATCTAAACGGTGAATGGAGAGATTCTAGTAATCAAGAGAAAAGACCGATTATTAACCCTGCGAATGGCAAGGTTATCGCATATGCACCTGAAGGAACGATCGAGGATGCGAAATACGCGATTGAAGTGGCAAGAGCTACTTTTGATAGCGGGATTTGGTCAGAAACATCCGCTGCTGAAAGAGCATCTTATTTATTTAAAATAGCAGATGAAATTGATAAAAATTTGGAAGAACTTGCGCGTCTGGAAACAATGGATAATGGAAAAACATATCGAGAGGCTGAAGGAGATATTGGAGATGCAGCAGCTTGTTTCCGCTATTATGCTGGGCTGATTACAAAGCCGGATGGGCAAACGTATCATGTAGCTGATCCGATGCAAGCTATGGTAGTGAGAGAGCCAGTGGGTGTTTGTGGTTTAATCGTTCCTTGGAATTACCCATTATTAATGAGTGTCTGGAAAATTGCACCTGCTTTAGCAGCTGGAAACACGATTGTGTTTAAACCTTCTGAAGTGACACCAATCACTGCAACAAAATTATTCGAAATAATGGAAAATGTAGAGCTGCCAAAAGGTGTTGCCAATATGGTAATGGGTGCCGGGCCAACAGTAGGAAATGAGATCGCAGCAAGTAATAAAGTTGATATGATCTCCTTTACGGGCGGAACAAAAACAGGAAAGCACATTATGAGAACAGCGGCAGATAATATGAAAAAGATTTCGCTAGAACTTGGCGGGAAATCTCCAAATATTATTTTTGCAGATGCAGATTTTGAAACAGCTGTTGATTATGCTCTGTTTGGTATTTATGCAGGTGCTGGACAAGTATGTTCAGCAGGATCAAGAATTCTTGTAGAAGAAAGCGTTTACGATAGATTTGTTAATCGTTTCGTAGAACGAGCAAAGCAAATTAATGTTGGACCTGGTGATAACCCAGAATCAGAGATGGGGCCACTTGTAAGTCAAGAGCATATGGAAAAAGTATTACGCTATATAGAGATTGGAAAAGATGAAGGAGCAGAAATTGTTTGCGGAGGAAAGCGTATACTGGCGGATGGGAAAGGTGATGGTTTCTTTATTGAACCAACGGTCTTTGTCAATGTAAAACCTGATATGCGTATTGTGCAGGAAGAAATTTTTGGTCCTGTTGTAGTTATCCAAAAATTCAAAAATGAACAGGAAGCAATTGAACTAGCAAACGGTACAGATTACGGCTTAGCTGGAGGTGTATTTACAGTTGAGGGTGCTAAAGCGATGCGTGTAATCCGTAAGCTCCGCGCAGGAATTACGTGGATTAATAGTTACCACCCAACATACAACGAGGCGCCTTGGGGCGGATATAAACAAAGTGGTATCGGTCGTAGCTTAGGAACGTTTGGTTTAGAGGAATTCCAAGAAATTAAGCAGATTAATATAAATCTAGAAGTAGAACCAATTGGTTGGTTTGCAAATAAAAAGACTGTAGAGGTGAAATAGATGGGAACGAATGTGAAAAATAAATCTAACGAACAAGATGTGAAGAATACGAGTGTAAATGATTATATTACAAAAGTACTGCAGCTAATTGAAAAAGAGAAAGTTTCTGCAGAAGAGGCGAACTGGATCCAAAAAGAAACAGTAGATGGATTTAGAGAACACGTAAATCCTGGCTTCCTCGCATATAGAAAAACAGTAACAAAAGATGGGCAATTTGCAGCAGTAGAATGGTCTGATGAAGGATCTTGCTTCATGGATATCAATGGTAAAAAATATATTGATTGTTTAGGTGGATTCGGAATTTATAATGTTGGACACCGTAATCCCAAAGTGGTAAAAGCTGTAACGGATCAGTTAAAGCGTCAAGCATTGCATAGTCAGGACTTACTAGATCCACTTCGTGCGATTCTTGCAAAAATTTTAGCGGATATTACACCTGGTGATTTGAAATATGCTTTCTTTACAAATAGTGGGACAGAAAGTGTAGAGGCAGCATTAAAATTAGCAAAAATGTATAGTGAGCGAACAACTTTCATTTCCACAACACGTGCTTTCCACGGTAAGAGTCTTGGTTCTTTATCTGGAACAGCAAAAGGAATGTTCCGTAAACCATTCTTACCATTAATTCCAGGCTTCCGTCACGTCCCATTTGGTGATATTGATATGATGAGAAAAACATTTGAAACATGCGCGTTAGTTGGAGAAGATGTTGCAGCTGTTATTTTAGAACCAATCCAAGGAGAGGGCGGTATTATTTTACCTCCAGAAAATTATTTGAAACAAGTGAGAGAGCTTTGTGATGAATTCGGATCACTACTTATTTTTGATGAAGTACAAACAGGAATGGGACGCACTGGGAAAATGTTTGCTGCAGAATTATATGATGTTGTACCGGATATTATTTGTCTTGCAAAGGCATTTGGCGGGGGCGTAATGCCAGCGGGTGCAATTGTTGCTAAAGAAAAAGTATTCAAAAGCTGGTTTGAAAATCCATTCATGCATACAACAACGTTTGGTGGAAATCCACTTGCATGTGCTGCTGCAATTGCAACAATCCATGTATTATTGGAAGATAAATTACCAGAACGAGCTGCGGAAGTTGGGGAGTATTTCTTAAAAGGGTTGAAAAAGGCAGCGGAAGGACATGAAGACAAAGTATTTGAAATCCGTGGCCAAGGTTTAATGATTGGTATTGAGTTCCATAAGGATGAAATTG
Organism: Bacillus sp. 05T22; assembly: GCF_056396765.1. Taxonomy (NCBI): domain Bacteria; kingdom Bacillati; phylum Bacillota; class Bacilli; order Caryophanales; family Bacillaceae; genus Bacillus; species Bacillus sp. 05T22. The sequence continues at coordinate 840 of NZ_JBFTMC010000011.1, read as the reverse complement.
GTTATGAAGTATCGAAGGCGATGTTTGATCAAGGAATTCTTGTTGCAGGAACATTAATCAATTCGAAAACAATTCGTATCGAACCATCGCTTACAATTAGTTATGAAGAAGTAGATACAGTGATCAATGCATTCAAATCCGTATTATCACAAGTAAAAGCATAATAATATTTTATACAATAGCGTGTAAATACAAACCAGTAAAACCAACATGTCTCCTTTTTTTCTCATTGGTTTTACTGGTTTTTACTATAGGAGGAGAAGGGGTTGGAGGGAGCATTACACGGAATCAAAATTATTGATTTATCTCGGGTTCTTGCCGGTCCTTTTTGTACGATGATTCTCGGTGATTTAGGGGCTGAGGTAATTAAAGTTGAGAATATAGGAAATGGTGATGATACAAGAGGATGGGGACCGCCTTTTGTAGAAGGAGAAAGTGCTTATTTTCTTTGTGCGAATCGCAATAAAGAGTCGCTTACATTAAATTTAAAATCAGAAATGGGAAAGGATATTTTGAAAAAGCTTGTTTCTCATGCTGATATCGTTGTGCAAAACTTCAAGCCTGGGACACTTGAAAGAATGGGACTTGGTTATGATGTGTTACAGGAAGTGAAGGGAGACATTATTCTAGCTTCTATTAGTGGGTTTGGTCAAAAGGGTCCTGCTTCACATCTTCCTGGCTATGATTATATGATTCAAGCAATGAGTGGGCTTATGAGTATAACAGGAGGAAAGGATGAAGAGCCTGCAAAAGTAGGGGTTGCCATTTCAGATGTTCTCACAGGTCTTTTTACGTGTATCGGGATTTTAGCGGCTCTGCAGCACCGGAATAGAACGGGAG
>NZ_JBFTMC010000010.1:0-113316 GCF_056396765.1 Bacillus sp. 05T22 | reverse complement strand
GATTTATATTGCCCTCTAGTATAATCTGTATATAAATTTAATACTGGTGCTCCATCTGAAAATTTATCGGTCCAAAACTTTTCATGTCTTAATTCATTTTGACTGTTTTTCCACATCGTATAATTTCGGTACTGTATTGTTTGTTTTTTCAATATTTCATCTTTGTATAGTTGTGATAACTCATTAAAGAAAGGTCTCATAGACCCACCATCAAAAATAATATGATGAAAATCCAACAGTAAGAAGTCAGATTCGTTCATATGAAGCACCTTAACTCTAAACAATTTACTACTTGATAAATTAAAAGGTCTAATAAATGATTCAATTTCAAAATCTAATTTGGAATAAATAGAACTTTCCTCAATAGAAATTTCATACGGATTATCAATAACTTGATAATACTGACCATTTTCAAATTTAAATGACGTTCTCAAAATTTCGTGTTTTTGAATTAGAGCATTTAATGCCCTTTTCAATTTAATGATATCTATTTTCCCATCGGATTTTAAAACCATTGGCACATTGTAAGTAATATTTTCATTTTGTGACTGATCAATAATAAATAATCTTTTTTGTACTTCTGACATTAAACTTTTCATTCTTTTCTCCTCTTCCAAATAATTAGATTCAAACCTAAATAATGATTTTTGCATAATACATTCCCTATTCTGAGTATATAATTCTGAGTATATATTTTTTGGGTGTTTTCAATCATTTTGTCCCTTAAATGTATGCTTTTGACCTTTTTAAATTTGTATATACTAATGTCATTGACGGAGATTTTAACCGCATGGTATAAATACATACAACATGTATCTTTGGATCTACGACAATATTTTGGACACTAAAAAGTTAAGTTTTTAAGCAATCTTACGTGCTGTCTCTTCCATTGCTTAAGATGTATTTTATAGCCCATGTCATTGTGAATTCGTCTTCTGTCGTTTCACCCTTCAATATATTGAAAGAGTGTTAGTTTCGCCTCATCAAATGGCACATACCTTGTTTGGTACACCTCCTCTTTCTTTCATGAGACGTGCAGGCAGCCTTTTCGACTAAAAGATGGCTTCATACTGTGTGTTGCGAGTAAAGTTTGAAATTCTTGACTTGTAATTGTATTCCCAAGTCTATGTGTAAAAATAAATTCATCTGATGATCTGCACATGTCACAAGCGTTTTCTAACGTCTCTATTACACATTTTTCATGAAATGAATAGCCAATTAATTTGTTAGAATGCAACTCTAAAACGGAAGCCAAATAACACAAACCTCCACATGAAACATAAATATACGTAATATTAGCCACCTATTTTTCATTAATATCCTGTTTCATTACAGACATTGCTCTGTAAGCATATTTTACTGACTTAACTTAGTTGTGTTCATATGATTATACTAACTTTTAGTAAGCTAAGGAGGTGAATAAATGGCACATAATAAAAATTCTCAAAATACTTACAATTCAACTCTTGAAGTTGCATCAAATCTTTTTTTAGAAAAAAGATTTGAAAATATTACTATTACAGAAATTGCAGATAATTTAGAAGGACTGACCAGAGGTGTAGTTTATCACCATTTTAATAATAAAGAAGAAATTTCAAATAGTATTCTCAATAAAATGACTAATGACCGTATTTCTATTTTTGATACTCTCGACAGTCAAAGCGATTTATCTGGAGTTGAAAAAGTAAAACAAATGTTAAAACACTCATTGATAATAAATGAGAATCTAGAACTTTATTTAGCAACCAATGATTTACAGAAGAATCCAATGGCTCTGACGAACAAATGAAATATATTGATGAATTCTCACAAACATTTGCTTTACTAATAAATTTTTGCTGTAACCCATCAATTTATAAAATGAATCAAACTAAATTTTATAATAGATTTACTTTTTTAAAGAAACTATCAAACACTCTTAGATTTCATGTTATTGATGAAGAAATATTGTTGCTTGCTCATCATTACAAATTATATTAATTAAAGGAGATTAAAATGGAAAACCAAAATAGTGTCCCACTTAAAATATCGAATGTTATTAAAACATTTGATGGTCATGATGTGATTAAAAAATTTAATTTAACTATTGAAGAAGGCAGTATATATGGTTTGTTGGGGCCTAACGGTGCTGGAAAAACCACTTTATTTAAACTCATTACAGGTCTGCAACAATTAACTAACGGAAAAATTGAAGTATTTAATAGAAATATCGCAACACAAAAAAAAGAAATACTTCGAAATATTGGCATTATTATAGAAGTTCCTATTTTTATCGAGCATCTTTCGGCTACTGAAAATCTTTCAATTCATCTTAAATATATGAATTGTTCTGACGGAGATATTGTTAAAGTACTTGAAGATGTGGGTCTCGAACCTACAAATAATCAACCAGTCTCTAATTTTTCCCTTGGGATGCGACAAAGATTAGCAATTGCTAGGGCGATTGTCCATAATCCAAAACTACTCATTTTGGATGAACCTATTAATGGACTTGATCCAATGGGGATTCGAGAAATGAGGCAACTTTTCTTGAACCTAGTTCAAAATAAAAATATGACTATCATTATTTCAAGTCATATTTTAAGTGAGATTGAGCATATCGCTGACAAAATAGGAATTATTGTAAAAGGCGAATTAAAAACAGAAGTAACTATGAAGGATGTAAGAGATGAGCACCCTGAAGGTCTAGAGGAACTTTTCTTAAATATCGTAACGGGAGGGACATTAAAATGAACGAACTCATTAAACTTGAACTGAAAAAGGTGGACTTACGAACATATGTAATTGCTACTCTTGCTATAGCTGCTATTTTACTCGGTTTAATTGCCCTATTCGGTTATGTTTCTCATAATGAAGGTGATGTTGAAATGCAAAATTTCACCTTTTACAAATCTTTAATTCCACTTGGTGAATCTATGATTCTAGTTGCTTTTGGTGTACTAAGTTCAGTTATGTATTCCAAAATAATTGTTGAAGCTTATAAAGAAAAACAAGCTACACTACTCTTTATGTATCCAGTAAGTAGAAAAAAAATGATAATTGCTAAAATAGTAAGTGTTTATATTTTTATATTTTTCACTTACCTATTAAGTTCATTATTTATCTTTACTTGTCTTGTCCTTATAAATTCGGCACTTCATTTCATGTCGGATTCATTCGCCTTGTCCTACCTTTTAAATAATTTAATTCAATTTTCATTATTAGCAAGTAGTATCGGTGTCATTTCAGTAGGTATTGGTTTTATTAAAAAAAGTGTGCCAACAACAATTCTTTCTTCGGTAATTTTAGGTTCAATATTTTGCAATATTGTATTTAATCTATCCGATAGTGCGAATGTATCGAATTTATTTAATATCTTTTTAGTTCTAATATTAATTGGCGCTACAATATCAACTCTCTTCTTAGCTAATAATGTAAAAAAAATGGAGGTATAATATATGGAAAACTTTATTGATCAAAAATTAGATGACCTCTTTGATGGAACTGGGTATTCGCTTTTTGGAGGAAATAGCTCTACAATATTGGGTGCAAATATTGTTTTTAGTATTATTTTAATCCTTATTGGTACAGTATTAATTAAAAACCGTAAGAACAGTAACAAAAAGAGTTCAATTGGTTCTATGCTTCTTGTCTTCGGACTTGTCATGGTCGTATTTAATCTAATAAGGATAGTACTTTAAAAGTACTATCTTTCGAAAGGTGAAAAAATGAAAAAATATATTTTAAAGAAACCCATTATCTCGCTCTTCACTATTCTGTTAACTATCATTAGTTCTTTAGCTACTGTATATGTCGCTTTGCTCTTACAAGAGGTTATTGATTTAGCTACCAAAAAAGATTTCAATCAATTCGGAAAAACAATAATTATCGCGCTACTGTATTTCGTTTTGCTTGGAGTATTGAAATATCTCAGTACATTATTTGGAAAGAAAATGATTAAGATTATTACACGATCTATGAGAACAGATATTTTTTTAGGTATTATGAATAAAAACACAAGTGAGTTTGCTAAAGTCAATTCTGCCGATTATATCTCTTTATTAAGTAATGATATTAAAATAATTGAAGAAAATTACCTGCTTCCTATGCTACAAATTTTATCTAATATAGCTGTCTTTGTAGGTACTTTAGTGCTCATCTTAAAATACAGTCCTCTTGTAGCTATTTATTTATTTGTTGCTATGTTTATTATGTTTATAGTCCCAAGTTTAATTGGAAAAAATATGCAATCAAGACAAAATGAATTAGCTGCACAATACGCTTTATTCACAAAATCAATAAAAGATTATTTTTCAGGATTTGAGGTAATTAAATCCTATAATATGAAAAATTTCGTTGAAAAGAAGTTTTTGAATGAAAATAAAGAATTAGCTCAAGTAAAATATAATGCTGATAAACTTTTATCATTAAATGAAACTGTATCAGACGTTCTTGCAACTGTCTCTATGCTATCAGTAATATTCATTGGTGCTTATTTAGTATTAATCGATAATATTACTGTAGGTACATTAGTCGCGCTGATTCAATTAAGTAGCTTTTTTGTAAATCCAATTATGATTATTATGCAAAGTTTACCTAAAATAAAAAGCACTAAACCTATTTTAGAGAGAATTGAAAACAATGCTTGTATTCAAAATGAAAATATTTCAGGAGTTCCTGTAAAATATGAAAATGAAATACTTTTTAATAACGTATCTTTTTCATACGATATTAATAGCGAACAAAAGGTTTTGAACAATATATCGTTACGTTTTAAAAAGGGAAAAAAATATGCAATTGTTGGTCCAAGTGGATGTGGAAAAACTACTTTAATCAAGCTCTTAACAGGAAATTATCAAAATTATACTGGGGACATTCTTTATGATAAAACTAGTTTAAATGATCTAAACAAAAAAAGTTTAAATGATCTATTATCAGTTTTACATCAAAACGTGTATCTTTTTGATTCTTCTTTTTATTTTAATATTTGTCTTCATAACGAATACACTATGGATGAATTTAGAAAAGCTGTTCTGTTTAGCGGTTTAGATAAGCTTGTCGAAGAAAAAAATACAGATTTTAACTTTTTGGTTGGAGAAAATGGCGCTAATTTATCAGGCGGTCAAAAGCAACGTACTGCATTTGCAAGGTCCATTATAAAAAATCCTCAACTATTAATCTTAGATGAAGGTACATCTTCATTAGATATTAAGACATCTAGAGATTTAGAAACAAGACTCTTAGCACTTGAGGATACAACTGTAATTTCAATCACACACAAAATTGATGAGGGTATCCTAAATCAATATGATGAAATTATTTATATTGAAAAAGGTTCCATCATTGAACATGGTTCATTTAATGATTTACAAATTAAACAAGGTTCGTTCTACAACTTTTACACTAACCAATTAGATACTGATGCTATTCCTGACAAAGTTTTAGCAAATTAATCAATTGGAAAATGAAATAATAAAAATTAATATATAGAAAGGATATACTATGAAGTTATTTTGCTTACCTTATGCAGGAGGAAGTTCATCTATTTTTTATTCTTGGAAAAAAATTTTATCACCTGAAATTGAACCCATCCCTATTGAACTTCCTGGTAGAGGAAAAAGAAGTACTGAACCATTAATTGAAGATTACAATTTACTTATTAATGATCTATTGGATTTTATTGATAAGAATACTAGATATGGCGAAGAATTTCAATTATTCGGACATAGTATGGGCGGACTATTAGCTTATTCAATAGCAAAATACGTTGAAAAAAAACAGTTTTCTAAATACACAATTAATCATCTATACTTGTCAGGTGCTAGACCGCCAAACGTTCTTTTGAAGGATTCCTATCCTATTTCTTCACTTCCAAATAAGGAATTCATTTCTAAACTTACTGAATTGGGTGGGATGGATGAAGAAATCCTTAATTGCCAAGAATTAATGGACTACTTATTACCTTCAATTAGAGCTGATTTTCTTGTTTTAGAAACTTTTAATGATGTTAATAATGACTACAAAGTGAAGTGCCCTACTACTTTGATAAATGGAATTACTGACAGCTCTGTTATATTTCATGAAAAAAAATGGGGGCATTATTTACAAAATATTGAGAATATAAAACATCTAGAAGGAGGACATTTTTTTATTAATGACTACCCTACATTGATATGTAACCTTATAATGAATAACCAAATTCAAACTCTTCAAAAAACATCATATTAAAATATGATGTTTTTTGATATATTTTGCACAACAGAAGCTTATTTCTCATATAAAGTATTCAAGTTGACAAAATCCACATTTTTAGAATTACGCCTCTTTTCATATACTTTTTACTTTCTACATTATATATAGAAAGAATAAAAAGCTACTTCTCGAATTATATAAGGTCAAAAAATCATAACTTTATATTTCACTAATAAAATAAGTAATAATATCATCTACAGCTACTTCACTTATGGTTTCTATTTCAGCTGCTAAATAACATACCGCAGCTTTATAATTATTGCTGATAGGAAGTAATGTGAATTTTTCCTTTTTTTCTTCATTTGATTTTATCACTTTTATATTTTCATCTACTATTTCAAAGCAAAATGAATTAAGAGGTATTGTTAATCCTTCTCCAATATATTTTATATAACTTTCTTTCAAACACCAATATGAATAAAAATATTCATACTTTTTCAAATTAGGCACGGAAGAAATTTCATCATATTCACTCTTACAAAAAAAATTGCTGGCTATATCTATATCTATATCTATATCTTGAATTTTCTCTATATCTATTCCAATCTTTTGATCACTAATAGCACATATAAGATAAGAACCAGAGTGAGACAAATTAAACTGTATGCCGTAATTGCAATCAATATATGGTTTTCCAAATTCATTTTTTTTAAATACAATATCAGAATTTTTAATACTAGAATTCTTGCAAATTGTATATCTAACAAGTAACTCCCCTAGAATTGAGCGTATTTTATCTTCCTCAAATCTAAATCTTTTTATGTTATTAACTCTTTCAGATGAAATAAATTGTGTCAAATCTAATAGCTTATTAATCGTTACATTCTCATTAATTTTTACGTAATTTATTATCAACATAATTTGGACTCCCCTTTACATGAACAATATTACATTAACTTGAAATTCCCTTAAAACATATAGATTCTTATATCAAAGTTCGCTTTAATTTCCCCTAAATAAATATTTTTCAAAATATGGATCTTTTTTAGTATATCCACTAAAAAGTTAAGTTTTTAAACATTCTTACGTGCTACCTCTTCGATTGCTTAAGGTGTATTTTAGGTGCATCATATTCACTATTTAAATCTTTTACTGGTCTTCCAGAACAATACAACTCGACTACCATTATTTTTAAATTCCTTATTAATATTTTGTTTCATTACGGACACTTCTCTGTATGCATATTTTACTGACTTAACTTAGTTGTGTCTATATAACTATACTAACTCCATCACTTAAAATTATAAATATATTCTTATTTTATAGATATTATTCTAGCAGATTAGGTGAAGTTGCTTCATATAAAAAATAAAGACCACATACCTCCCCTAGTGCGAGATATGTAGTCTTTATTTTTTAGTATTTATTCAATACGGTTTAGCAAAAACAAGCATCGATGTTATTGTACTTATAAGGATAATACAAGCTCTAATGCTGCTACAATTACATAAAGACGAAATGGGCTATTTCCTAAAGTAATGAACAAACTCATTGATTATATCTCAAAAGGGTTAACGAATGAAAAATAAAAACCTTACGTATAAAACGTAAGGTTTTTCAATATGTTAAACACCCAGCAATCACGATTCCGATGGAAATTGATAAAAACATAAGGAAAAGTCCGACGGCCCGATTATCTTCTTCGATGCTTTGATTGATATTAAAGCGCGGTGTGAGCCATTCAGCTAAATAAAACACAATAATCTGTGCTAAAATTCCAATCGCTCCCCATAAAACCATATCCATTAATGAAACAGAATGAGCAGCCGTAGAATACAAAACAATGGCAAGGCCAAGAAGTCTTCCTCCAAGTGCATAGCTTGCTGCTTTATTCCCTTTAGCCATTAATGAAAATTCCTTCACTTTTGTTGTCACTTCCATAAGAAAAAGACCAATACATAAAAGACCGATTGAGATTGCTAAATAAAGTAAGAAATTTATCATTTCTAATCCTCCTTTTTAATTCCTACAGGTAAATAATATGATTCATTCCCCGTAATTTTTTCACCAGCACGTATACCAATACTACTTGGCTTCCCAGCAATTAAAAATGATCCAAACACATATGACAGCTCCTCGTTCCCCTTTTCAGTCTCAAGAGAAACAACTGGAAGCTTTATATATTTTTGAAATACAGGAAGCTCTTTTTTATACGTTTGATATGAATTTTGATTAACAATATTGGTGTCTTTATCGCGAATTATAACCGTGTCGCCTTCTCTACCGAACGAAGGTTTTTGAACAAAAGAATTTTCCCCTAAAAACAGATCTGCTTCTAAGTAAGTAGGAAGCATGTACTCTTTAATCCATTGTTGTTCCTCATTTGTATAAAAAGCACCTGCCTCCGCTAATCCCCATATGATACATTGAACCGATTTCGGCTGCAGTAGAAAAGATGAAATCGGATTTATAATAAAAAGCTTTCCTTCCTTTACAAGTTGTAGTAATTCGATCCCTACAAGATCTCCAGTGTTAGGGTCCCGGTCCTCAACTAAGTGTTCAATAGGATATGTCTGGCGATACAAAACATCAATTGGTACACCATCTCCGTCCAGTAAAGCATCTTCAGTAATTCTGAGTTCTGACATTGACACCACTTTGTTGCTAACCTGACATAGCTGACTCAAATACCGAGTCGTATTCCAATCTTCTATATGTTCATGATGGGCTGTAAAGACAACGTTTGGCCTTTCTATCCCTTTAGCTGCTTCCATCACAGCTTTTGTGATGCCAGAAGAGAGAAGACGTTCCTGATTGTTGTTTGGGTCATGATAATCTAATTCTTTGCAGACCTCCCCATTCATTTGAAAGCATTCCATGATAAAAGTCGGAGTATCACTATTAAACTCAAGCATTTTGATACCAGTATCTGTCATTGCAAAATCAAACCGTGAAATAACAGATTCAGGAAATAGAGATTTCATTCTAATAAAAGGCAGACTTGAAGAAGGAAAACCAAGTTCAAGAAGCTGAGCGTCAGACAAGGTCCGAAGAAGYCTAGCAGTCTTAAAAAATAYTTTTCCCATTCGTTCMGTTGCTAATTGCAAATCTTGGATTGTTTGTTCTGTTATTTCAAAAATATGAAAAAGGCTATACTCACTCCCGTATAAGTCGGACCAAAAGCGAGAGAATCTTGAATAAAATTTACTTCGTTTCTTTATGTAAAGCGACATAATTTAACCTCCGAATCCGCCCTTTGAACCGCTTCCAATTCCCCCTTTAAAATTGGACGAAGCTTGATAGGACTTAAATTCAGAAGAATTTTTGAAAGTTGATTTATTTTGATAGTATCTACCACCGTAATAATAACTCCCATGATAACTTGAACGGCTGTCATCGCATCGCCACACGCCAAGTTCATCATCCCAATCCCAATCTGCACAACTCTTATCTTTTGGTTTTGGAGGGAGATCTTCTGTACAGCCAGATAATGTACCGGCCACTAAAGATGTAAGAACACCTGTTACTAACCATTTGGTTTTTGTCACTTTCCAACGCTCCTTTATATATTATATTTTTATTATAAAAGAATTAATGATAAAGTAGAAGAAAAAGAAAGAGGGATTACAATTGCGGTTAGAATATCGACTTAATGATGAGACGAAACAATATCCTGCCCTATGGAACTATGCGGATATTTCTGTGTCTGAAGCGGTCGCAAGGATGACTTGTGAGTACTTTATTAAAGAAGGGGATACATATGTCGTAACATCGACCGCAATGGATCCCGATGGAACAGCAGTATTATACGTCCAAAAAGAAACGTTCTTCAACGACCCTTCAGAACCTATATATTCTCATATAGGTTTTGAGATTAGAGAGCTAGAAGGAACAAATTCAATTTTGATAGAAAGTAAAAATGTATGGAACCATGACGAGATCTTAACTTATCTCCATTCCGATATTTTATACATTAAAAAGAACGGACTATTTATGGAATTCACCTTAGATTCAAGAGAGATTGATGAAGATCGAAAGTGCTATGTTTATTATGGAAATTTTACAGGTGAACACAGATAACAATCAAGTGAACCCCCGCCATTTGGAGTTCATTTGATTTCTACTATTTTTATGCTTTCCACACAATGAAATTCCAATCACTTCTAACGTACCGAAAAAAGGTTCCTACAACAAAAAAACCTTACGTATAAAACGTAAGGTTTTTTATATAGCCCCACACATGCCGTTCTCTCTAGATGTCCATAAACCTGCTCTCACAGGTGGATGTTCTCATAAATGCTTTCAGCTTCCTTCTTAAAAAGATGGCATGCTGTTTACATTTAGATATTGAACTTCCGTATTATACTTATTGGTTTAAGACATACATAAGCTACGTACACCGTAGGAATTTTATATAATGTTAGTTGAAATAAGACCCCCCGCACGTGCCGTCCCTCGTAAATGTCCAAAAACCCGCTACTCGCAGGTGGATGCCCTCACAGCTACCGTACATCTTCCTCCACATGGAAGGCTTGATGATGGTCGCTAAATGTTGAGCTTCCGTATAACTAACATCGGTTTTAGACATAAATAAGTTACGTACACCGCAGGATGTTTTATTTACTTGTCGTTATCTTATCACATTGTATGCAATGTGTAAAATGTAATATTTTGAAGCAAATTCTTGCTTGTGACCTTATTTTAATACAAAATATTTTTGCATGCAAGAGGTTACTGTCCTTCTTTTACAATTTGGTTTTCTGGATAAGAAATCCAATCACTCCAGCTTCCAGCATATAACTTCACGTTACGAAAACCAGCTGTTTGTAACGCTAATACATTCGGGCATGCTGTTACACCAGATCCGCAATAGACGATTGTTTCCTTCTCTTTACTAAGATAGTGGAAACGATCTTCTTGTTCCTCTTTATCTTTGAACTGACCTTCCGCTGTGATTCCATCTTTCCAAAAATAATTTTCTGCTGTTGGAATGTGACCAGCTTTAGGATCAACAGATTCTTCAGCGCCAGCATAACGTTTTGGCTCTCTCGAATCAATTAACGTAACATCTGCATTTGTACGAATTTTTTCTTTCACATCTTTCATCGTTACAAGCATGTTGTTTTGCACATTCGGTATGAATTTTTTCCGTTCAATGGTTGGAACTTCAGCTGTTATAGATGAATTTTGGTCTTTCCAAGCAGGAAACCCACCATTTAACACATATGCTTTTTGATGTCCTACATATGTTAATAGCCACCATAGACGCGAAGCCATTGCACCAGCTTGACTGTCATATGCAACCACTGTCGTATTTTCATCAATACCAGCTTGAGAAAGCTTTTCGGCAAAATCCTCAAGGTTTGGAAGTGGATGACGGCCACCATGCTCCGTAATAGAACTCGATAAATCAAGATTCAAGTCAAAATATAGCGCATGAGGAATATGTTCTTTTTCATACTGCTTTCGTCCCCAATTTGGATTAGCTAAGTCAAAACGACAATCGACTACACGGACATGCTCATCTTCTATGTGATCACGTAACCATTCGACTGTAACAATCATGCTTAACGACCTTCTTTCTCTTGCAGACGACCTACATACTCCATAACCATATCTTCTGTTACAATTTTACGTTGCGGTGCAACCCCTCGTTTGGCAAGAGCATTGATTTGCTTCGTTACCATATTAATTGCATCTACTGAGAAATGTTTTCCATTTGACGCAAGTGCTACTGCTGCTTCAATTGCCGCTTCACGCTGTGCTTCTAACTGTAAAAATGTTGTCACAATTTCATTTTGTTTACGAGAATGTGCTGTAATTGCTTTATGTACTTCCATCTTCTCTTCCCCCTAAATAATTTATACTTTCTCGCCAATTCTTCATAAGAAAATGACTAGAGTTCCATTGTAAGCCGAATCATATCTCGGCATACAATCCCATTTTCGATAATCTCTTCTTCATAATGCTTCGAAAAGTAATCAAAATCAATAGAAAAAATACGAAAACCACATTTTTGATAGAAAGCAAGCTGTGAAATACTAGAATTCCCTGTCCCTACCTCAAGGTTATGCATGTGTTTTTCTTTGGCAGTTGCAATTGCGTGCTGTAATAATTGTTTTCCAAGTCCTTGCCCTTGTAGTTCTTCTGAAACAGCGATATTCATAATTTCCATTGTTTGCGGTCTTGTTTCAAGTAATACATATACGCCTATAACATTTTCTTCACATTTGGCAATATATAAAAGACCTCTCTTCAAATATGAATTAATTTGCCTCTCACTGGGATCAGCAAGCAACAATAATGACATCGGCGCCTTATCTTGCGAAATACATTCCATGACAATTTTCATGAAATTTCCCCTTTCTCTCTTGTTCTAAACCCTCCTTGTCTACCATAAGTAATACAAAGGAGGGATTCACCATGGACAACAATGAGAAAAAATGCAACGTCATCTCGATTGATGGAAAGAAAAAGAAAAACGGAACATATTCCCACCCAAAATTAGTTGTAGATGGAAAAACATATGAGTTTTCTTCATTCGTCTTATGCGGTGAAACACCAGATGGCAGACGGTTAGTTCTGACTCATATGATTTCTACAGATGAATTTGCAGGATTCGTAAAATCACTGGATGCTGTATTGCAAAAGAAAATTGAACGAATCTTTTTTTCATAGAGCTTATAAAATATGAATTTCTTTTTCGATTGCTGCTAACTGTTTCTGTAATTGTTCCTTACTTTGTTCATATAGCGACACATCAATTGTCTCTGCTAAAGCGAATAATACACTTGCATAATATTGCTTAACATCTTCCTGCATCACTTTTTTGAATAAGTCCCATTTCAATTCCCATTCTTGTTTATAATGCTGGATAAATATCTCTTCTTCATCAGCTACATATCGGGATACGACAGGCTCAAGTGATTCCTTCGTATCTTCCTGCATTGTTGCTTTATCATTTTTTTCAAAGAAACTTTTCTCATTTTTGAAATGAGATAATGCCTTTTTAAAATGCTTTATTTCTATAGAAGGAAACGGCTCTTTATGCGTAATAACTTGGTATTCATAATCTGCTGTCCCATTCATAGAAATAGATTCATTTTCCAACTTACATTTCACTGCAATTTCATCCTTTGCACGTCGCATCGCTTCATCCATCCATTTTTCAAGACGTAGTGACGTTGCTCGCATTTCCTGTAATAAATCATGTTGGATAAAGGCTACAAGTTCCATGAGACATTCTYGCAACTTAATTTTCACATTTCCATCTGTTCGAAGGGATGCTGGGTTAATAAATTCAGTAAACACATCGTTATAACGTAAAAATAGACGTTGCTGCACATAATATAACAGTTCTTTCACTTCATTTTGCATCGCTTGCTCTTCTGCAAGTACACTATACGATGAAATAATATGAAGTAGCTGCTCACGTTCTGCTTCATATTTTTTTATTTGTTTTTCTTTCTCATCGTTCCCTTGCTTTGCTCCTTGTATCATATTTACAAGAAGCTGCTCAGCACTTTGCAATGCGCTATATAAAGAATGGACAGATACGAGCATTAAATCACGCATCATAAAGGATGTAAATGATTCTTCAAACTTTGTAATCCCCGAATTTTTCAAGATACCATACTTTTCTTTTGCAATACTCTTTCCTTGTTTCTCCTCAAGTGCACATAAGCTCGAAATTGCAAATAGACGTGGATTTCGGATACCGTATTGCAGGAGCTGGTCTGCTATATAGCCTTTTACCATTTCAAGCTCATCCTCAGACTGAGCTAAATCCGCTGCATTAATTAAAAAGAACATTTTATCAAGCGCAAATGTATCTTTGACACGGMCAAGTTGAATTAAAAATTCACGATCCGCCCTTGAAAAGACATGATTGTAGTATGTTACAAATAAAATCGCATCAGCGTTTTTAATATATTGGAATGCAACGTCTGTATGTCGAGCATTAATAGAATCTGCTCCTGGTGTATCAACAAGTGCAACGCCTTGTCTCGTTAAAGCACAATCATAGTATAATTCCATATATTCAACAAAACATGATTTCTCTTCATTCGCTACATAATCGGAGAATTCTTCTAACGTAACTTGCACTTGTTCTCCCAAATGATTAGAAACTGCTTGATATCCCCTCTGCACTGCACGTAAAAAACTAAATGTTGTTTTCTGCTTTCCACTTGGTGACGGGTATTGTAGGATTGTATCTATTTGTAATAACGCTTCTTCAAATGTCTTTATTTCATAATGAAACAATTTATAAACTGCTTTCATATCTTCTAATAGCGCCTGCTTCGATTTAAACTGAACAATTACTGTGCCGTGAGGTTTGTCTTCTGTAATCGGTAAAATCTGATTAATCGTCGCCGTTGTTGGATTTGGTGATACCGGGAGTACATTCGCACCAAGTAATGCATTTGCAAATGATGATTTCCCTGCACTAAAAGCTCCAAATAACGCTACTGTAAATTGCTTTGTTTCAACACGTTTTCTTTTCCCAACAACTTCTTGATGCAAATGTTTAAGTGTAGGAAGAAATTCTAATATCATTTCCGCACCTTTTACTTGTTCTAATATACGATGAATATTTAATGTTGCTGTTGTTTTTATATTTTCTTCCTTATACGAAATACTATCACTTTGTACCTCTTGTTCTTGTAATGTAAACTTCTCGTTTACAACCTGTTTCTTCCCTTGTAATACTTTTTCTACTTGCAATTCATTTGGCACCGGTACATGATCGCTCCAAATACCTTGTAAGTAATTCTCGTATTTATCATACGCCTCAATATATTGTAATTTTGTTTCTTTTGCTGTCTGTAACATAGTATATTGCTCAATTTCTTGTTCAATATGAGCAATCTCTTTCTCCGTCTTTTTCCGTAAAACGCCCGTGCTTTGCTCAAAAATTTGCTGTGCTTTCATAAAGTAGCGTTTCTTCAGCTCATTCGCAACATCCGCTGTATAAAGAAGCAAGTAATCTCCTGTAAATCCTGCACCTTGTTTAATGGTTTCTGCTAATAATTCTGGGCCAAAAGAAATTCGCAGTGCGTATATGTCTTTTCCGACTTCTTCTGTAAACATCCCTTCATCTTTTAAGAAAGCCACAATAAACTCTTTCACATGAAAATCAATCTGTGTTTCAACGGTCTTCCCTAGTGCTGAATAAAATGCATCTAAACGCCGCTGTTTTTCTTGCTCTGTTTTTCCTTTTGCAAATAGCAAACCAACTTTAAACTTCGTTAGCTTCGTTTCTAAATATTGATTTGCTAGCTCTCTCATTTCAAATGGCATTAAGTAAGCATTGTCTAATATTGCTTGCAATCCTTTTATAAATTCATTTTTCACGTCCGATTCTTTACTAGCCACACGTCGTTTATTTTCAATAAGCTCTTCTTTCTTTTCCATTACGCCTGTAAGCGATAGAGGTGATGCTAATTCTTTTTGGTAGGGCATTAATTGTTTTTCATTTTCTGAAAGAATAAATGAAAAATGTTCTTGTAATAAATATGCCGTTTCTCTTTCCATACCATTGCTCACATACTGCTCACGCTCTTTCATAATCGAAGAAAGCAATTTCTCTAATCTTTGTATTTCATTATACGGATGGTTCATCATTCGTAAAGAAGTATAAAAAATACCATCTACTTCAATATCCCAGTTAGAAAACGATTGACTCACACTTTGCCTATAATCTTCAAATGATAGCTCATTTTCTTTATGCTTATCGATTTGATTGATAACAAGATAAACTGTTTTATTACGCTGCTTTAATTCTTTCACAAACTGCAAATTCACTTCTGACTGAACATGGTTATAATCCATCATGTAAAAAATAACATCCGCAAGATGGAGTGTTGATTCTGTTGCTAATTGATGCGCATCATCTGTTGAATCAATTCCAGGTGTATCAACGAGCATAACGCCATCAGGAATTGGCGCATCATTTCGATAAATATGAACGCCAATTATTTCATCACCATTTTTACAAAGCTGTTTCAATTCTTCCGCCGAGTATGCACCATCATATTCATAATGCTCTCCAGATTTCACTGTCACAACAACACGGTCCTGTCCCTTTTCAATTTTAACAACGTTCGCGCTTGTCGGAATCGGACTTGTTGGTAATAACTGTGCTTTATATAAGTGATTCATCATTGTCGATTTTCCAGCAGAAAAGTGACCGCAAAAAGCAATCATAAGCTGTTCTTGCTTATATTTTTGAATCACTTCAAACAACTTCAAACTATTTTCCGTATCACCATGCTTCTGCCATTCTTCATAAAAACAAACAAGCTTTTTCATACTGTTTGTCTGTACTATGTTTGTCATCCCCTTGTTCCCCTTTATTCCAAGATGTATATACCCTACTATCATACTAAATTTTCAGGATATTCTCATTAAAAATAAAAAATCCCTTTCATTCTTTTGACAGATGAAAGGGATTTTATGTAAGTTTGTTCATTTTGTTGCTCCGACTCCATTTAACACATATTTTGTAACGACAGCATACACAGCCACCGTTCCTGCAACTAATGCATATACCATATTTAGCACACCAACCTTTTTTTGATAATGATTATCACTTTTGAGTATATTTTATCATTAAAGAGAATCATTATCAATATTAATTTCTAAAAAAGAAGCTCCTTAAAAATAAGGAGCTTCTTTACTGCCTGTCTTAAAGGAGTGAAAAACTTGCTGTGCATCCTTATTATATCTCATAACAAACATCTTAACAGTTTCAAAAATTGGAAATCCCACCACCTCCTTTTCTTTACATTACTGTATAATAAAAGAAATTTACTTAAAGGAGGAAAWYAATGACACAAAAYATTTCACAARGCGAGAGGATWCATTCYATYGATATTATTAGGGGAATWGCTGTAYTTGGTATTTTTCTTGTTAACTGGCCTGTTATTGCTGGTGTCGACTCTAGTGATATTACAGGAAGTTATGAAGGAATAGATCGTTACATTCGTCTGTTTTATGACATGTTTATTCAAACAAAATTTTATACTATTTTCTCATTTTTATTCGGATTAGGTTTTTACATTTTTATGCAGCGTGCTGAGAAAAAAACAACTCATCCCAAAACATTATTTATTCGTCGTCTCCTCATTTTATTATTATTCGGATTTATACATTACGTCCTTTTATGGGATGGAGATATTTTACATAGCTATGCAATCGCAGGATTTTTCTTATTGCTATTTTACAAAAGAGAGCCTAAGACTATCCTTATATGGGCTTTTATTTTACTAGGTATATTTCAATTCATGATGTTGTTAACTAGTATAGCGATTGCTTTTTTACCAATCGGAGAATTAAGAACTTCTCTACCTATTATTCCTTTAGAGAATTGGAGTTTTCAAGTACAAGAGCGCTTTACTGCTTTTTATTCTGAAGCAGTTGCATTAAACATTTCATTCCTTCCCGAAACAATTGGGTTATTCTTACTTGGCCTATACGCTGGTAAAAAAGATATTTTTCGTCGAACAAAAGAATTAGATCCAAAACTAAAAAAATGGCAAATTATTATGTTTATTTTAACATTACCTATGTGGTTCTTTATGATTCGTTACTTTGTAACAAAACAACCTTATGAGCCAATCTACATGAGTGGTTTTACAATGTTTAGTGGTAAAACTTTATTTATCTTTTACATTTTCACACTTATGCGTTTATTACAGAAAGAAAGATGGCAAAAAATATTACGTCCGTTTCAATTTGTAGGACGTATGGCACTGACAAACTATATTTCACAAACGATTATTACACTAGTCGTATTCGGTCTATTCTTTAGAAGTTCTTTACCGGTACCATTATGGATAGGGACAATTTTTTGTATCGGTATTTATACACTCCAAATCTTAATTAGCCGCTGGTGGCTTTCTCATTATCTATATGGTCCGCTCGAATATATTTGGCGTCTTGGTACATACGGAAAGTTGATGCCCCTCAAAAAGAAAAGCAAGGTCTCATAATGAGAACCTTGCTTTTTTATGCTTCCCTTACAGCACTTTGCATTGGAACTTGCTCTTCTTTTGATCTCGCTTTGCGCTGCGGAGCCATATTAAATACAATATTTAAAAGTACAGCTGACGCACTTCCAAGTACAATTCCGTTATCTGTTAAAATACGAATACTTTCTGGAAGCTGAGAGAATAACGTTGGAACGACTGTTACGCCAAGGCCAATTCCAACAGAACATGCTACGATTAATAAATTTTCTTGTTTTGCAAAGTCTACACTACTTAACATTTTAATACCGTATGCCATAACCATCCCAAACATCGCTAGCATGGCACCACCAAGTACTGGCTTTGGAATAATCGTTGTGATAGCTGCAATTTTTGGAATAAAACCAAGAACGATTAACATACCACCGCACGTATAAATAATGACGCGATTTCGTACACCTGTTAATTGAACAAGACCTACGTTTTGCGAATAAGTCGTATATGGAAATGCATTAAAAATACCGCCTAAGATCATCGCTAATCCTTCGGCACGGTAACCCTTTGTTAGCTCTTTTTCACCAATCTTTTTGTTACATATATCGGATAAAGCGAAATACACACCAGTTGCTTCCACAATCCCAACACAAGCAACGAGAATCATCGTAATAACCGGCGTTAACTCAAATGTTGGTGTGCCAAAGTAAAACGGTTGAATACCGTGAAACCACTCTGCTTCTCCAACAGCCTGTAAGCTCACCTTTCCCATAAATGCTGCAATAATCGTACCAAATAAAAGACCAAGTAATATAGAAATAGAACGGATAAAACCATCAAAGAAGCGGTACATAATTATAATAAATAGTAAAACACCAAATGCTAACGCTAAGTTTTCTAGACTTCCAAAATCCTTACTTCCAACTCCTCCAGCCATGTCATTAATAGCCGCTGGAACTAATGTAACTCCAATAACTGTAACAACAGAACCCGTTACTACAGGCGGGAACAGTTTCACAAGCTTTCCAAATAATTTTGCAAAAATAACAACGAACAATCCTGCTGCAATAATTGCTCCATATATCGAAGAAACACCGTACTGTTTACCGATGGCGATCATCGGTCCAACTGCTGTAAACGTACAACCAAGTACAACAGGAAGGCCAATTCCAAAAAATCGGTTCGATAAAGCTTGTAAAATTGTTGCGACACCACACATTAATAAATCGATGGATACTAAGTATGTTAATTCTCGTTGATTTAAGCCAAGTCCTCCGCCAACAATAAGTGGAACAATTATTGCTCCTGCATACATCGCAAGCATATGTTGCACGCCAAGGGATGCGATTTTAAATGGGTGTTGCTTCATGACTATTTCACCTCCGCAGTCTCATGCTGAACAAATGTAACAGTACCGTTATCAAGTGATGCAATTTCTGCAAGTGATTCTACACGAACACCGTTCTCACGTAGTTTCTTTCCTCCGTCTTGAAATGCTTTTTCAATAACAATTCCAATCCCAGCAATACTTGCACCGGCTTGCTCTACTAAACTCATTAAGCCTAAAGCAGCCTGACCGTTTGCTAAAAAGTCATCAATGATTAATACACGATCATTTTCATGGATATGATTTCTAGATAATGAAATCTCATTCGTTTCTTGTTTTGTAAATGAGTATACTTTTGCAACATACATATTATCTTGTAACGTTAACGATTTCCGCTTTCTTGCAAAAACCACTTTTACTCCAAGCTCTAAACCTGCCATAACCGCTGGTGCAATACCCGAAGACTCAATCGTCACGATTTTTGTAATATTATCTTCCTTAAAACGCTGTGCAAACTCTTTTCCTATTTTTTGCATAAGTACTGGATCAATTTGATGATTTAAAAAGGCATCTACCTTTAACACATCACCAGATAAAACCTTTCCTTCGTTTAAAATCTTTTCTTGTAATACTTTCATGTTTCTTCCCCCTCTTATGCAAATAAAAAACTCCAAAAGCAGCCACCACTCGTTACAAGTGAGAGACGTGCTTTTGGAGTTTCGCAAAAAAGAATGCTAAACCAGCAATATGTTCGTCCTCACTCATAGTCAAAGTATTTACGGTACTTCGGTAGAAACTTGCAGGCCATATCCCCGCGATTATATGAGTGTAGCTAACCTATTTATTTTATAGAAGGATTATAACGCACTTTTTTTACTTTGAAAAGCGTTCCTAGAAAAAAACACGTACAAATTTTTCAAAAACATCTTTTTCGTTCGAGTTTTGAAACCTCTTACATTTTGTATTCTTCTACTAGAGGCTCGTTAAAATAACTGGTCCATCCTTTGTAATTGCTATCGTGTGCTCGTATTGCGCTGCCAATTTTCCATCCATCGTCCGTGCAGTCCATCCATTTAAATCTACTTTTGAATATCGCATACCTACATTTACAATCGGTTCAATCGTTATTACCATTCCTTCTTGTAGTTCTGATCCTTGACCTGGCTTTCCAAAATGAAAAATTGCTGGTTCTTCATGGATTTCTTTACCAATTCCATGCCCTGTAAAATCCCTTGCGACAGAAAACCCTTCCGAAGCTACATAACTTTCAATCGCATATCCAATATCACCTACATGATTTCCGATTATCGCTTGCTCAATTCCTTTATATAAAGCATTTTCCGTTACTAGTAATAACTTTTCTGCTTCATTAGAAATATCCCCTATTTTATGAGTCCATGCAGAATCAGCAAGAGCACCATTTAAGTTCACTACCATGTCAATCGTAACAATATCACCTTCCTTTAATGGGTCAGTAGTCGGAAAACCATGACACATTTCATCATTCACAGATGCACATATTGCATATGGATAATCGTTATATCCTTTTTGTTCAGGTGTCGCACCATTCTTTTCTAAATACGTTTCAACAAATGTATTAATTTCCAATGTCGTGATACCTGGTTTTATTATTTTCGCAATTTCTTGATGACACGAAGCTAGTAAATTTCCCGATTCGCGCATCAAATTTATTTCTTTTTTCGTTTTTATTGTACTCATGAAATCTCCCCTCGATAAAAGCTTTCCAAATTCAATCATACACATCCTCCTCAACAATTTCAAAAGAGCATTCATTTCACATTTTTTTCACAAATTAACATTCCAAAACTTGTAAGAATCCGCGACTTTATAAGTTCTCATCATTAACATAGTTTTTATTGTATCAATGAACACTTTTTGAAAGCACATTCGGACGCGATAAAATTATCTAAATTTTTTGTATTATAAAAATGTAAGATTTCATTTATCCAAGGAGGGGTATCATGGGGGAACATAATTTACATCAGACAGAAACTGAAAACACTCAAAAAAGTTCGTTAAAAGGAACTTTAATCTCTGTTTTTTTTATTGGTTTTTTCATTATTTTCACGTGGTTTAGCGTCTATCAAATTTTTGTTAACCGGCTCTAATATATAGTTTTGAAAAGGGAGATGGAGATATGCACTTACATAAATACGAAAAAATTTGGCTCATTTTCGGCGTCGGCTCATTGTTCGTATTTTTGGCTGTTTTAGGGATTAGTGCTTTTTATATGGGTAACAAACCACCGAGTTGTTTAACAACAATTGACCCAGAAAAGGTTCAAGCAACCGCACCATTTGATCAACCCGGCGTTAAACAAGTTGGAAAAAATCATTATCAAGTGACGATTGTCTCACAAGCTTTTTCTTTCACACCAAATACAATTAAAGTACCAAAAGGGGCAAAAGTAGATTTTGTCGCTGCGACAAAAGATGTTGTACATGGTTTTGAAATCGCAGGGACAAATGTCAACATGATGATTGAACCTGGATATGTAAGTACCGCTTCACAAGTTTTCCAAAAATCTGGAGAATATTTAATTGTCTGTAATGAATATTGTGGTACTGGCCATCATATGATGAGCGCGAAAGTAGAGGTGACCGACAAATGATTGCACTGCAGGATAAAATAAGCAAACGAGATGCAAAATTAGCAATGGCTCATATTCACATCGCATTTATCGCCCTGTTTTTAGGTGGGTTATGCGGATTACTACAAGTTCTTGTCCGTTCAGGAAAATTCAATTTACCTGCTGGTATTGGTTATTATCAAGTGTTAACAACACACGGTGTTTTACTCGGGCTCGTCTTAACAACGTTCTTTATTATCGGTTTCTTATTTGCTTGTATGAGTAAAACAACTGGTGTCCTCTCAAAAGGTGCCCGACAAACAGGCTGGATTGGTTTTTGGTTTATGACAATTGGAACAACAATTACTGCAATTTTTATCCTACTCAATAAAGCTACTGTACTCTATACGTTCTATGCTCCATTAAAAGCACATCCTGGATTTTACATTGGCCTTACCCTTGTTATTGTTGGAAGTTGGTTCAGCGGATTTGCAATGTTTGCTCAGTATCGTACATGGAAAAAACATAACAAAGGAAAAATAGGTCCTCTGTTAAGCTTTATGGCTGTTGTGACAATGGCACTATGGCTTGTTGCAACACTTGGTGTAGCGGCAGCAGCACTTATTCAATTTATTCCATGGAGCCTAGGCTTTATTGATAAAATTGACGTCCTGGTCAGCCGAACACTATTTTGGTACTTCGGTCATCCGCTCGTTTATTTTTGGCTTCTTCCTGCCTATATGGCTTGGTATGTCATTATACCGAAAATTATTGGCGGTAAAATTTTCAGTGACTCGCTAGCTCGTTTGTCATTCATCTTATTTTTACTATTTTCTATGCCTGTAGGATTCCACCACCAATTAACAGAACCAGGTATTGACCCTGGGTGGAAATACTTACAAGTTGTCTTAACATTTATGGTTGTCATTCCATCTTTAATGACCGCCTTCTCTTTATTTGCAACCTTTGAACAGTTCGGGCGTTCAAAAGGAGCTACTGGACTATTCGGATGGCTTCGAATGCTCCCATGGGGAGATGCTAGATTTTTCGCTCCATTCGTCGGTATGTTAATGTTTATTCCAGCTGGTGCTGGTGGACTTGTCAATGCAAGTAACCAACTAAACCAGGTCGTTCATAATACTGTATGGATAACTGGGCATTTCCACTTAACATTAGCAACATCTGTTGTATTAACATTTTTCGGAATCGCCTATTGGTTAATTCCACATCTAACAGGACGCGTCATGACAAAGGAAATGAACCGGCTTGCCATGATTCAAACTTGCGTGTGGGCTATCGGTATGTTCTTTATGTCTGCTGGTATGCACTTTGCCGGGTTACTCGGAGCACCTCGGCGTTCTGCTTTTTCTACATATGGAAATTCACAGCAAGCACTTGAATGGATTCCATATCAAATTGCTCAAGCAGTCGGAGGAGCCATTTTATTTGTAGGAATTGTAATTGCTATCATTATTTACTTAGATCTTGTCTTCTTTGCCCCAAAAGGACAAACAGAGTTTCCAATCGGTGAAGTAGCCGATGCATCTGAACGTACACCGATGATTTTTGATAATTGGAAGCTTTGGATTGGTATTACAGCTCTACTCATTCTATTTGCTTATACTATTCCGTTTATCGATATGATTCAAAATGCTCCGCCCGGTTCAAAAGGGTTTAAATTATGGTAAGTGAAAAGCAGAGGGGATATCCCCTCTGCTTTATTTCGAGAATAGCTATTTAATCCTGCACCTGCAGGCTTAATAAGTATATTCCTTTATCTGTTTTAAAAATGTATTCTTCTCAGCTACAAGCATAATAACCATTTGGTTCTACTTGAACTAAATAAACTTCATCTGGCTCTTGTTTAAATTCATCTAATAAAAGTTCTAGTGAATATTGTTTTGGTGTAAGGCCATTTAATTCGTACCCTTCTGGAAACTTCCCAAACCAATATATTTCACTACTAGGGTATTGCCCCATGCCCATCAATCTAAAGTTTTAAATTATCCCCAAAACAAAAAAAATTGTACATTTTTACCTAGAGATGTCAATTCTCTCATTTTGGAGTATTTGTCTTTCTTAGCTTGATAGCAATGGGGTGTTTTTCTTTTTTAGCTTGATGGGCATGGGGTTCAGCCAAGATACGTGAAAAAACGAGTCATAAGCTGTATTATATTTCCATTATTAGTTTTTTAGCTAAAAATATCTACCTCACGATTAACAAAAAACCGATTACCTATACGCTAAGGAATCGACTCTTTTATGTTCTTGCTTTGCTATATAATTATTTACAATATAACCATTTAAAAATAGGTGCAATTAACACCTATTTTGTATTTATTTTAGCAATTAAATTAGCACCCAAATTGGTGAGCTTTTGATAATATCAGTTTATCACTAATTTGTCCTAACGGTTTCTTGGAGTTTTTCCATTACCCTTGATAAAGCTAAAATAGAATTTGCTGTTTCAAATTCCCCAACATTTAAAGAATGGTTTGCATTTTTGACAACATCAATCTTTAAATTCATTTTACTTAATTGGTCAATTTGATTTGAATTGTATTGGTGATCTTTGTCCCCTATAACTAAAAACCCTTCCTGATGACTATTCAAGATTGAGTCTAAAATCGCATCAAACGTCATTAGAGGGGTAAGTAATATCATTTTTGACTG
This sequence comes from Bacillus sp. 05T22, assembly GCF_056396765.1. NCBI lineage: Bacteria > Bacillati > Bacillota > Bacilli > Caryophanales > Bacillaceae > Bacillus > Bacillus sp. 05T22. The sequence continues at coordinate 88,589 of NZ_JBFTMC010000010.1, read as the reverse complement.
TAAGTATTCCTCTCTCTTCATTAAGTCATTCGCAATTGGGATTGTTCCGAGTGATTTTCCTAAAAACATCGAATTGTTGTATTGCCCATTTTTTAACACTTCAAAAATTACAGGATTAATATCATCCATCATTATTTTAGTTATTTCTTCTATATTATTTTTCATTATTTGTTCATCATAGGAGTAATGGATATGTACAACATCGATTTTGTTTTGGAGCATTACCATCGTCGAATAATAAAACAAAGGTTTATCATAATTGTAGCCTGAACCTGAAAACATAAAGCAAATCGTTTTGGAACCTTTCTCTATATGTGTATAACGAATCACTTTGTCGTTTATGTGTATCTCCTTTTTATTCCCTTTCACCGTTTTCCCCTCCGAAACTTTTATAATATTATTACCCATTCAGAATTTATAATTTCACTTTTATTTCATCATAAATATGAAAAGAATTCTGCCCTCACCTTATACAGAATGAATATTCACACTACTATTCTTCAAGGTTGAACTAATTTCAGTTTAAAATAGTCAATTCCCTTAGTTATCATTCAACTCTTCTAGTGACTTTCTCAAGTAAAGCATCCTTTAGCTGAATAAGATTTATTGGTTCTGGTGCAAAAATGTTAGTTAGAAACATAGAGTAGCAATTTCCTCTACATTTTTAGCTTATGAAGCTAAACTAAACAATTTATGAATAAATTGTTTTTGATTTTGGACAGACTTGTCCAGTAAAACAAGTTGTCCTTTTTTCATCATATGCCTAGCTTCAACACCACTCAATATAGAAATTGCTGTTTTAAATGACTTGAATCCTAACATAGAGCGAACTCTCCTTTTAATAAACCGGTGATCTTGTTCTACTATATTATTGAGATACATCACTACTATTTTCTTTTATTAATCATCATCTCTAGCATGATCTTATCCATATTCGATGAACCTTCATTTCCTAATCGGCAAAAGTTCTCAATTGTTTTATCAACATCTGCTTCGATAAATCCATCTGTAGCAGAGATACACATTCCTTGTGAGGCTAACAGTGCAGATTGTACAGCTGCACTTGAACAAGTTGCTACCTTCATCGCACATCCTGCTTTTGCTCCGTCACAAATCATCCCTGTCACATTTCCAAGTGTATTTTGGATTGCATACTTTATCTTTTCAATATCTCCACCTAATAAATACGTAATAGCAGCCGATGCACTTGCACCAGCAACTGTTACACCACAAAGTGCAGACAAACGTCCAAACTGATTTTTAATGTAAATCGCTAATAAATGACTTAACGTAACAGCACGAATTAGATCTTCTTCCGAAGCATTTAATTTCTCACCTGCGGCTACTACAGGCATCGTTACGGCAATCCCTTGATTACCACTTCCTGAGTTAGCCATTACTGGCATTGTCGAACCGGCCATACGTGCATCTGAACCAGCAGCTGCTAATGCCATCGCATGAGTTGTTAAATCATCTGATAAAATTCCTTTCAATACATTTTCCTTTAATGTTTTTCCAACTTGTAAGCCATATTCATTCGACAAACCATCTAATGCCACATTACGATTCAGTTCAATACTCTTTTTTACAAGTACCAATTCCTTTACATCTACAGTCGTAACAAATTCATATATTTCTGGAATTGTTAGTTCATCACGTTCTTCTTCAGAAGTGGCAAAGTGTGTATTTCCACATCCATTCTTATAAACAAGCTTCCCATTCGCTTCTACTAATGCGATAAATGTGTGATTATCCTGAATAATAGCCCTTGCATATCCCTCGTCTGTCGTAAACTTCACTTCAATGTATAGCTTTTTAGACGTATCTGCTAATTCTACAGACACTTTCCCCGCTTCTACTAAAGAGATTGCTTGTTCTTCATCTTCCTCTGAGATTCCAGCTAACACTTCTAAATCTTTTTTGCTATCTCCTGCTAACACCCCTAAAGCAGCAACAAAGTCAATTCCAGTAGCCTTCATTCCTGGTATACCAACCGCCATTGCATTTTTAATGACATTTATACTTGCAAGTACTTCAATTGACTGTACGTCGCCCTTCATATAATCTCTTGCAGTAGCTGCGGCTAACGCAATCGACACTGGCTCTGTACACCCTAAAGCAACGACTAATTCTTTCTCTAACACACGTAATATACTATTCTTGTTCACAAATTTCCCCCTATCTTTCAACTACCCATCATGTGAAATGATGAATAAGTTTTCGCAAAAATTAATTGTTTTCATCTTTAATCTTCTGTAAATAACGGTATATAGTTGGCTCAGATGTTTTTAAAATTTTCGCCACCTCACATACTCCACCTTTTAATAGAAATGTTCCTTGGTCATGTAAATCACGTACAACATTCATCTTTTCTTTCGCTGACAGCCTCTCCGGAGGCACGTCAAATGTTTCCATCGTTTGAATAATAATTGTAGATAGAACATCTTCCACTTTTCCATGCAATTGCTCAAATGCAAGTGTCTCTTCTTCCGCTTGTTTAGCTTCAAGATTAACCATCTCATCAGAAAATGATAAAAACTGATCCATCATCTCTTTTATCTTTGCATAATGTGCCACATCAGCATTTACACATAGAATCCCCACTAACTCTTTCTTATCATTCTTAATGAAAAAGCTAGAGGAGCGAAAGACCTTTCCATCCTTATTTACTGCTTTGTAATTAGCGATAAAATCACGCGTTAAATATGTTTTTTCTTGAAGTACCTTTAACATTAAGTTTGTAGGTGCGTCCCCGATCTTACGACCAGTTATATGCCCGTTCTCAATAGCAATGACAGAACTTTCCGGCCTTGATAAATCGTGCAATACGACTTCACAATTTCTTCCCATTACCTTCGAAAGAAATGTAACGAACGGATAGTATTGCTGTAATAATGTTTCGTTCTTCATCCTTCATTACTCCTATACTTCCTGTACTAAATTGTAATAATAAATTATCATGATAATTTATTATTACAATTTAATAGTATCACAATATGTAAGCGGTAACAAAAAATCTGAACCCTTTTAACATTTTTTTCTATCCCTAGATATTCGCATTGCAAGCAAGCCTTTAAGGGGTACGGAAACGATTCAAGGAATGAGGGGCATTCTGGAAAATAAATATAAAACAAAGGGGTTAATTTTAAAATTCAACGTTTATATCCAAATTTTATTTATAAAGGGGGCTCGCCACATCGCTATCAAGTTAAGAAACACATTCTTCCCCAAGAATCACATCATGCTCATATTTTTTAGGTCTTCTATGATTTACCTGTACAAATTTTGTATACTCCCTACGAAGCCAATTAGAAATGCGTTCTTTTTGTTGTTGTCTAAGATGTGACCATTTTTTATTTGTTTGACGAATCTGTCCATTCACTTTTATATGATTTTTCATAGACACGCCTCCTATTATTGGTTTGGAATAAAGTTTAATCAGAAATGTTTTATAAATCCTTATTTGATAAGAGACAAAAGTAATCCATTTTGAAAAAAGATTGATCAAAACGGATTACTACTTTGTGAAGCATTATACAATTTTTATAAAAAAGTTTGATTAAMACTCAYTTAGAATTCTTTAATCGAAAAGGAATAAAACRATGYAACTTTTTTGYAAACGGTATWACTTTMTTTAAAACRGTACAACTTTATTTAAAAGCTACAGTAGTTTCCTACTTCTAATCTGTCATTCCTACATAAACTAAGAATACCATCATAAGTATCATACCGATTACTAAGAGTGGTATATCATCTGTAGTACCTGACCTACGGTGTTTTACTACCCCTAAACAACACGCACCTATCAACCCTAAACATATCATGAATATCTTCATAGGTTTATACTCCTATTAATAGTTTCTTTTGTCGTCTGTAAAACTTTCTAATATCCATGTTCTTCTTCATATATTTGCACCAGAACCTTACTATCAATCTAAGATGAATTTATACCTAAAATTCATACAAAAAGAATCATATAAGTGTTTTTGCAAAATCAAAAGGAGCTATCTCATCTGAGAATAACTCCTTTTGAAAGTCATCAAATTATTTTTTGGGATTTTGTTAGTTCTTTATTCCCGCGTGTTCAATAATGCGCTTCATCGCTTGAATTTGCCCCAAATGATTTGCTTCATGCATTAATGTAAGGCCGGCTAATTCTCCAAAAGTTTCAAAACCCATAAATGGTTTTTCCAGCGTTTCATTTAACTGTTCAGCAGGAATTTGTTGAAGACGAACTAATTGATCTTTCAACTCTATAATGAGTTTATCTACAGTGGGTACATCTCCCTTCCAATCAGCCGGCTTTGTACCGTTTCCAAATAATTCGATATAATTTGTAGAAAGATGCGTCGTTTTATGTGGAAAGCCGAGCATAAACTGTTCAGTAACCGTTAATACATGGCCAATATGCCATTGGATCGTATTGTTAAAACCGTCTGGCTGTACATTTGTTATTTCCTTCGAAAATGATTCTACGTTTTTAATAAAATAACTTCTTGTCATCGCAAATTGTTTAAATATTAGTTTATTCATACTTTACGCCCCTTTCAAATCCCTCTCATACATTAGCGTATTAAAAATCTGGATAAATTAGAAGTAACATGAATTGAACTACCCCCACTTAGCTACGCTTGAAGTGTGGGATTCCTACGAACACCAGCGTAACCGCTAGTTATTTAGAAGGCTACCCCCGTAGTCCCTACGGTTGATATGAAATTCGTATGGTCTTTCAGTCTTTTTTTCAGTTTGACACTTGGTTTTCATGCCATAATTTTGATGTTTTTTCTTTTGGCGACTCTTGAATGTTATAAGCGAACGACAGCTAACAGACGAGTTCTATTTCAGGATATCCCCATTCTTCAATCCAAAATTCACTACCAAATTCTCCACCTAATGAAGAACTTTTTTTATATCCAATACCATAAATACCAGTTATAGCAACATGATCCTCTGCCCAACTTGTAGGAATATCTGTAGGAAAACAATCGTTTATTGGAATTCCCCCATTATGCTTCTTCATTAACCAAATATAAGATTCAGGTAGCTTATACCCTAATTCATTTTCTAGTTTAGAAATCATTTCATCTGTAGGATATTCAGAAATATATTCATCTCTTGCATATTCGCTGTCATCCCAAAAGTTATTAAAATCAAAATTATCAAAACAAACCACTTCCATATCCCTCCCTAAATTCCAAAAAAAATGTACTTTTATATACGATAGAATCCATAAAAAATATAAATCACTACTAAGCAAATCGTTTCAAAACTATTTTATCTTGATGGACATAAAGTCACATACATCATTTTTAAAAATTCAAAGCGACTTCCATTTGTCTCTTGAATAAAAGTTCCAACTGCTTCAAAATCTGCTTTCTTATAAACATTAATTGCTCTTTGATTAAATGTTGCACTGATAACGTTATATACTTAGGTTGATCTTTTTTTTCACAAAAAACCAGACTTGCCTTTATAAATACCAAACCTAATCCATTTCCAGTCAGGTTTGGTTTCATTCCAAGTCCAATATCCACTGTATGTATATCTACTTTGTTAAAACTAAAAAATCCAACAAGCCTATTATTCTCACTAACAGCAAAAGTCATTTCTCCGCGTATTTTAGGATCTAAAAACTCCACTAAATCTTCTTGATCGGCTTCCATATCATAAAAAGAATACTTATCCTCATAGTGCCATTTAAACGCAATTTCTTCTGCTTGCTCTTGTGTCATCACTTCAAAAGTATAATTCACTTCTCTTCCTCCTTAAGCAACGCACATATACAGTAAAATGTTAATTTATAAAAAGGAGCTGCATTAAAGCAACTCCTTTTTATAACTCATAAATCTCTTTATATTTCGCTTCTAAATAATCCGCTAAATAATTTGCATTTAACCCTTCACCTGTTACATCCTCTAATATTTGTAATGGTTTTTTCGTTTTACCATATTGGTGAATATTTCTTGTTAACCATTCACGAATTGGTGTCACATTTCCTTCTTCTAGCAATGCATCGAAGTTTGGAATTTCCTCTAACATCTTATGTTTAAATTGCGCTGCATACATATAACCAAGTGCATAAGATGGAAAATATCCAAAAGATCCATCTGACCAATGTACATCTTGTAGCACACCCTGTGCATCCGTTTCTGGACGGATACCTAAATAACTCTCCATCTTGTCATTCCATGCTGCCGGCAAGTCTTTTACTTCTAATGTTCCATCAAATAATTCTTTCTCCAGTTCATAACGAACCATAACGTGAAGCGGATATGTAAGTTCATCTGCCTCAATACGTATAAAGGAAGGCTTTGATTCATTAATCGCATCATAGAATTCATTTACAGATACGTTTTCAAATTGCCCATCACTAAATTGTTTCAATGTATCATAATTTTTCTTCCAGAACGATTTATTACGTCCAATAAAGTTTTCAAAGAATAGCGATTGCGATTCATGAATTCCCATCGATGTACCACTGCACAGCGGTGTTCCTTCTAATTCTTCTGAAATATTTTGCTCATATACAGCATGTCCACATTCATGAATTGTTCCGAAAACTGCCATGCGGAAGTCATTCTCATCATAACGAGTTGTAATGCGAACATCCCCTCTATTTAATGTAATTTCAAAAGGATGTATCGTTTCATCAAGACGGCCAGCCTCGAAATTATAATTTAATTGCTTTAGTAACTCTAAAGTAAAATTCTTTTGTTGTTCTTTTGAAAAATGTTCAAATAAGACATTTGTTTTTAATTCTTTATTTGATTCACCAATATCTTTTACAAGTGGAACAATACGCTCACGTAGTTGTCCAAATACATGATCTAACACTTCTACTGTCATACCTGGCTCATACATATCTAAAAGCGTATTATACTTATAAGTTTCATAACCCCAATATGTAATAAATTTTTTCTTATATTCAACAATTTTTTCTAAGTATGGTCGGAACATTTCAAAATCAGATTTTTCACGTGCTTCTCCCCAAACACTTTCTGATTTTGCTTGCAATTTAACAAACTCTTCATACTCGGCCTGTGGAATTTTTTTATTTCGATCATACGCTTTGCGGCACTCTTCTACAATTTTCTTTGTTGTTTCGGAAATTTTATTATCTACTATTAGCTGTTCTAATTCTTTTAAATATCTTTCCATCTCATCAGAAGTTGATAATGAAAATACCTCTGATGAAAGCATTCCTATTACCTCAGAGCGTTGATCCACACCTTGTTTCGGTGCTCCTGTACGTAAATCCCAAAATATTAGGCTTAATGCTTCCCCATAATTATTTATCTTTTTCACGTGTGCTAAAAACTCTTTTTCTACTTCATATGTAGCGATTGTCATATTTTATTGCCTCCTTTTTCTACCTCACCTATATTTCGACATAAAGATATAAAGTCCTTTCCATATAGAAAGAAAAAGCTTAGCAAACGCTAAGCTTTTACAACACCTTACCTTCTACTGGAAGTACTTTCTTTACAGCCTCAATAACCTTTTCATTTTCATTCTCTGATAAGAATAACGAAATAGCACCTTTATCTTCGCTCGTACGAATTAAACGTCCAATTCCTTGACGAAGACGTAAAATCATATATGGTACATCTACATCCCAAAACGGATCATTAACATGCTTACGTTTCGCTTCAAACACAGGATCGTTTGGAGGGAATGGTAGCGACCAAATAATGACATGTGATAGTGAAGAACCCGGAATATCTAAACCTTCCCATAAATGGACAGCGCAAAGCACAGTCTCTTGTTCATTTTGGAAGCGGGAAACAAGCTGACTAATCTCTTGATCTCCTTCATATAAGAACGGAACAGACATTTGTTCTTTATTCACATATTCTTTGAACGCCGCAAGTTCTTGTGTTGTGCGGAATAATACAAGCGTACGCCCATTTGTTTTTTGAATGTTCTCAAGCGTATACTGACATTTTCGTTCCCATTCATTTTCCTGGTTATACGATGGTAAGTATACTTTCATTTGCTCTTCATAATCAAATGGAGAAGCTACTGAGAATGATAAATAATCTTTTACCCCTAAACTATTTGCTGTAAATGCGAATGAATCATTTTCAGATAATGTAGCAGAAGAGAAGATATACGGAATCTTTTTCGAGAATACTTTCTCCTGTAGTACTTCTTCTACCGCACGTGGCATAATAACTAACGTAAAGGCACCATCACCTTCTTCTCCCCATGTAATTACATTTTTCTCATGCATAAAGAGACGAAGTGAATGTTCCAGTACATCTAAATGCTCATCAACGATATTTAAATCATAAGTGTTTACTGTATGCATTTCACTTTCAAATACAAGAGCATCACCAACTTCAGCAATTTTTGCATAAAGTCGTTTCGCTTCTGTAATCACTTTTTCTGTTACTGTAATTTTTAAACGATCTGATCCAGCAATTTCTTTTTTACTTTCTCTTAATACATCAAAGAAACGCTCTGTTTGCCAAATTGTCTCTTCTACTAAATGAGCAAACTCTTCTCGAATATCATTTTGTAATAATCTTGTTAAGAGTTGCTCCATCATCGTTTGCTTTAATCGATACGTCAGTGCTTTTTGCGCTGCGTATTCCACAAGGTGTCCTTCATCAAAAACAACGCAACTGCTTTCTGGTAAAAGCGGCATTTGCCCTTCGCGTTTACGAGCATCATATGTCCAAATATGATCCATATAGAAATCTTGAGAGCAAATAATTAAATCTGCTGCTTTACGGTAATGTTCACGAGAGAGCGTTTGACCACAACGGTGACGAGAATCACATGTGAAGCAGTCTTGGAAATAATCCCAAGATACCTTTGACCATTCTTCGTCATTTAATAATGGAAACTCTTTTCGATCACCGTAATGCGTAAAGTTTTGCATTGTTCCATGATCAAACACAAACTGAGGTAATTCATAATATAGATCTTCAATTACTTCTGGAGCTCGTCCACTCATTACATCTTCAAGTTTACGTAAACATAAATAATTATCCATTGATTTCGCTAGACGTACATCAACAGATAACCCTAATGCTTCTGATAATTTCGCAATGTCCCCTTCTTCTTTCACAAGCTGCTCGATTAGCGTTTCGTCTGCACAAGCAATAATAGCTGGCTTTCCTGTATAACGCGCATAACAAATTGCATATAAAAGATACACAATCGTTTTTCCCGTTCCTACACCCGCCTCTGCGAACATAACTTTCTTCTCTTGAAACGCTCGTTCTAATTGGAATGCCATAAAAATTTGTTCATCGCGTTCTTCAAAACCTTTTTCTGGGAGGATATCGTAAAACACATCTCCAATCCACTCATTCAACTTATCATAAAAATTATCTTGTTTCCCTACTTCAAATGGTAATCTCTTCTCAGTAAACATCCTTAGCCTCCAACCAAAAAGTTTTTCTATAAAAAGATATAGCAACTGCTATATCTAAATAGYAGTTGCTTTCCCCTGTTGCAATACATAGAAATGAGCGAAAAAAATTTCCCTTTATATAAAGGAAAATTTTTCACTCTATTAATGACTTTAAGTAACGCTTATCAATCAATGTCTCGTATGATAATGCAGATAAATATTCTTCCTGTGCTTTCTGTATTTCATCTGCAACTACACCCTGAAGATTAATTTCTTTTCCAAGCTCATCATACGTACGATGAATGGCCTTTTGAATCATTGACAATTGGAAACCATCCATATTTATTCCTCCTTTTGCACATTACATAATAGCCAGTATATGCGCGTCAAAGAGGTTTTATACTATGAATTACGAGGTGGGCGTTTACCAAAGTACTGGTAATAGTCTGTACGAATAAAACCGTTAAATAGTTTACGCTTTTTCGATGCATCTTTTCCATAACATTTTTCAAACGCTTCATAGCTCGTTAATAAATACAGTGACCACGTATCTAATGGGCGGAATACTTCTCCCATTTCTTTATATAATTTTTCAACAAGCGCTTTTTCACTTAAACGTTCTCCGTATGGAGGATTCGTTACAACATAGCCATATTCCTCTTTTGTTGTAAAATCTTTTACTTGCATTTGTTTAAATGAAATTAAGTCACCCAGTCCAACTTCATCGGCATTCTCCTGTGCAACTCTTATCATACGGTGGTCGATATCTGATCCAATAATTTGCAATGGTTGATCATAATTCGCTAAATCTTCTACTTCTTGACGAGCCTCACGCCAATTTTCTTTCCCAATCCAACCCCATGCATCTGATGCAAACCCACGGTTAAAACCAGGAGCAATATTTTGACCAATTAAAGCTGCCTCAATCGGAATTGTTCCAGATCCACAAAACGGATCAACAAACGGACGATCTGGCTTCCAATTTGTAAGTTTAATTAGAGATGCCGCTAATGTTTCTTTCAAAGGCGCTTCCCCCTGGTCAACGCGGTATCCACGTTTATGAAGACCAACGCCACTCGCGTCAATTGTCAATGTTGCAATATCTTTTAGCATCGCAATCTCGATACGGAATAAAGGACCATCTTCTTCAAACCAAGTTGTACGTCTATATGTTGTCTTTAATTTCTCAACAACAGCCTTTTTCACAATACGTTGACAATCTGAAACACTAAATAATGTTGATTTTAGAGACTTCCCAATTACAGGGAACTCTCCATTTTCTGGAATGTAATCTCCCCAGTTCAATGCTTTTGTTTTTTCAAACAATTCATCGAATGTTGTTGCTTTAAATTCACCAACTTTAATTTTTACACGATCTGCAGTGCGTAACCATAAATTAGTGCGACAAATCGCTTTTGCATCCGCTTCAAACGTTACTTTTCCGTTTTCTACTTGGCATTCATAACCAAGATCGCGAACTTCTCTTGCAACTAAAGCTTCAATTCCCATTGCTGCTGTTGCAATTAAAGTAACTTTTCCCATTTGCATTCACCTCTTATGTATAATCAAACAATAATTAATAGCTTTTCCTTCTATTAATTATTAAATATTACGAAGTATTTTCTTATTTACCATTTTAACTCACAAGTTATAACTTCATACAAATAAAAAGCCCTCCTCTTACAAAGGAGAGCTGAGTCATTCCATAATTGGTTCATAACGTTCTGTAAGCCATGTTCTGTTCCTTTGTACTGCAAACGGCCCACGCCTCGTACTCCGGTGGTAATCATCTATCTACAGGTTACTCGAACCTGTCCTTTTCCATCGTTCATTTCCTTGGAAAAGATTCCCCTACCATTATTTGGGTTTCTCGCTCGTGGGGTTTACCTCGTTCCACTCCTATCATTTCTTCAAGGACTTCGTCACTGTGGCACTTTAAAGGTAGTCAAACCATATCCAAAAGGACTTAGGTTTTTTCCCTGCCGTTAAACCAGCCTCTCGGCCAGAATACCCTAGCTTATGAATTGGCTAGGCACGAACACTACAACCATCTCAGGTCGTGCGAGCATGGACTTTCCTCTACAACGTTGGCGTTGCAGCGATTACCCAAACGTTATGACAAACATTAGTATAGTGGAAACAAAAAGATTTTGCAATGCTTTTTTATATGTAAAATGCTTTAATCTTTTTCTATCCCTAGATTACTCGTATAACTTACTTCCAAATACAGCTTTTTCCAGATTAGATAAACGCTTTAAAATATCCGTGTTCGTATTGTTGTATACAGGTTGTGCAACCGGTGTTGGAGCTGGTTGTTGCGGTACTTGCACTGCCGCTACTTTTTGCTCTTCTAATTCACGTTTCAAACGAACATTTTGTTGCTGTAATTGCTCAAGTTCCTTATGAAATGCCTCATAATCCTTAATAATCATATCAAGAAACTTATCTACTTCTTCTTGTTGGTAACCTCTCATACCTGTTTTAAATTCTTTTTCCAAAATATCTTTCGCTGTTAATTTAATTTTATCCGAAATCATTTTCTTCACCTCAAATTTTTACCAAAACTTTCATTAACTAAATTTTTTCAGAAACAATGTCTTTTGTCAATCCTATATACATGAGCTATATTACATATTACTCTGCATTATTCCACTGTTCCTCTTCTATTATATCTTGTAAATCAGAAAAAAGAATGAAATAACTGTGATAATTTTCTATTTCACCTTTTTTCTTTGCTGCTTCCACAATATATTTGGGGCTTCCCGGCTTCTCTTCATCGTATACAGCCAACAAAGCTTCACTTTTTTCAATGAAAAATTGATTTTTCAACCGAAATTGCTCAGGACTTTCATATTTTCTTTTCGTAATACTATCAACATGGTCTGCTTGTGCGAGAATAGATTCATAATATTCTCGATTCCCTTCCTTCCAACTTTCTTCTTGTTCTAAAAAAGGGGTAAACACGGCAAGTTTTAAATCAGGATATTCTAACTGCATTTCAAAAACCACTTCAGCAGCCCATAGTTCTACACCTAATTGTCCACTTATAATGACCCACTCTAACCCCTCCTCTACAAAAGCAAGTAATTTACGACGTACTGCTTTTTTTATACAAGAAACACCCGGATGATCATTTTTAAAAATCCCAAGTTCAAATGGTTTATATCCTGTTACAGCTACAACTTTCATATCAACACTCCATTTTTTTCAAAAGAAAAGAACTAGCAATTTGCTAGTTCTAACATAACATTTACTTTTTAAACATTCCACCGACGTTTGGTCCTACATTTGGTCCTGGTCCGAATGGAGATACTTGCGGGCCATGGCCACAAGCTCCGCCGAATCCGCCAACTCCAGGTCCACCGAATCCGCCAACTCCAGGCCCGCCGAATCCGCCAACTCCAGGCCCGCCGAATCCGCCAACTCCAGGCCCGCCGAATCCGCCAACTCCAGGTCCGCCGAATCCGCCAACTCCAGGTCCGCCGAATCCGCCAACTCCAGGTCCGCCGAATCCGCCAACTCCAGGTCCGCCGAATCCGCCAACTCCAGGTCCGCCGAATCCTGGAGCAACAGGTTCTACAACATTCACATTTGAAACTGTTTGCGGGAAGAAATGTTGACTTTTAACTTGCTGATGATGAACATGTGTTGTATGAGTTGGGTGAATATGTGGGACCACCGTTGTGGAAAAAGTGTTCGTTACACATTGTTTTGTTGGATGAACGACAGGAGGTGTTGTGCAAATAGGTCCTACAGGTTTATGCCCTCCAAAACAAGGATGACAATGATACATAGTTTTTTCTCTCCTCTCTCATAAAAAATCTGACTACACTTTACAATATGAGAAAGGAGTAAAAGCCGCTTGTTATATATACCCATTTGTTTAATGGAAATTTGTCTATATGACAGCTGTTTACATACCATGACTTGGACACACAACTATCATCCTTTAGCAAAAAAGCCTCCAACTTGTTTTACAATCCCAGTGACTTGATTCATCGCATTCATCATTTGGCCTGCTGTATTCATCATTTTATTCACATCATAGTTACCATCTGACGTCTTAAATTGAGATACGAAACTAGAAAATTGACTTGGCTGCTGTTGTTGCTTTTGTTTATTCATCGTTGGATATGGTTGAAAAGGCTGTTTCGGTGGGTAAAACATTGATGGCTGATTCATAAAGGATTGTGGTTGCTGCGGTACATAGGATTGTTGATTCATATGAGCCTGTGGTTGCTGCGGTACATAAGGTTGTTGATTCATATGAGCCTGTGGTTGCTGATTCATAAAAGATACCTCAAATGGCTGATAATAATCCATTTGATTTCCGTAATAAGGAGCGAATGGATACATATTATAACGTAAATATGTATCCTCATTATATTGATAAGCATTAGGTTGTATATATGCATTTGGCTGTGTATATGCATTTGGCTGCGAATAGGCATTCTGCTGTTGAAACATGTATTTCCCCCCTCTAACTAAGTTTCTACATATAGAATATGTACCTATAAAATAAAATGTGTAACCTTATAAATGTCTGTTTTTGTCGGAAGTTTAAATTTTTAAAAAAATAAGAAAGTAAGCCTTTTCATGTTATGATAATGAAGAAGAAGATTCTCATTGGGGAGGAATCAACATGATATTAGGGGATTTAAAACAAGCTTTCGCTCAAAAAAAGGGGTACTCTACAGAGGATATGAATGAGTTACTTGATTTTGCTAGACATCACTATTTAGAAGGAAAAATCTGCATCTCAGAATACCGAGTATTAATACGTGAATTAGAAATAAATGGGGCGAAACCCACACATACAACTGTAGAATCATAAAAACAAGAGGGTTTCCCCTCTTGTCACTTATATTGTTCTACTATATTCTGCAACGTATATAAAATCGCCTGATGTGTTTCATAAAACCGCTTACCTTTTCCCTTATTTACAAAACATTGCAGTGCATTATTTTGTAAATTCTCATACACTTGGTCAATTTGTTGCACATGTATATACTTAGGCTTTTCATGTTTTATCCATTGATAAGCTAATTCTTTCCACACTTCTAACTCCTGATCAACCATATCCACAAAAGGCTTCATATCTTGATAAAAATCAAACTCTTTCTCTTCTCTTTTTTTTATAATCGTTTCATCATTGTACTGTATTAATTTTATTGAAGACTGCATTAATTTTCCATAATCCAATTTATTTCCACCCTCTTATGCACTTACTATGACGTTTTGAAACGTTTGAAGCCAACTTCCTTTTTCTTCGTGATGTAATAATTTATCCTCCATATGTTGAATGTGCATTTCTGTTATTTCTCCTCGATTACATATATCTTCACGCTTATCTTTTAAAGAATGATTAACTCTAAGTGAAACATTCATTTCCAGCAAATCAAGAGCACTTAACATTTGATCCATTTTTTTCATTACATTTTCCTTCTGAACCATCGCCATTTATAAAACGCCTCCTTCTTTGCTTTTCCTTTGTCATGTTATTTCGACGGTTCACTTACCACTCCTGCACGACTGACAAAACTAGTTGATATTCGGCAAAGAAATCGGTTTGTATGAGTTTTATAGAAGTGGTAACAATACAAAAGGGAGGTGTTTACCATGGCTAAAAATAAAAATGAGAAGAAGAAAAAACAAAACACACAGCAAAATAAACCTGAAACTGGAAATCCGAAGCTAGATGGTCCGAACTTTCCTGCTACATAAAGTAAAACTTTAATCGGCGGGTCTATTTCTCTTACCTAGCTTCCTCAATTTTCCCTACATTTCAATTGGAATTATAATGCCCTATTGAAACTGTATAAAAACTTGAATCGATTTATGTAATCCATTCGTCCCGACTCCCTGTCAGAGAGCGGGACTTTTCTTATTATATCATGAAGTCATTGTTCCTTTTAAAAAAGCTATTCAATGAAGAAAAAAGATGTATTTGTTGTTGTTTTTGTAAAAACCATTCTGTAATATTAACTTCTTCTTTCAGTTCCTGAAAGAAAAACAATGCCTCAATATCCATTTTTTTATGGAACCAATCTTTCGTTACGTTATGGTGATGTAAAACAATTGAGAAAGCATCTCTTAACTGCGGTGTATCTTTTTCTTTTGGAATTATAAAGTACCGCTCGTAATCCATTCTTGATCCTGTAGGAAACGTTCGCAAGGAAAAATCGTAAAATAACGTTTCATATTTAGGATGAAATAATAACCAAGCTAATTTCTTTCCGAGTTCTATGCGTTTTTGTACTGTTTCAAATTGATAAACCGAAAAACCATATAGTTGCCCTTTTGTAGTCGGAAAAATTACAGCACTAAAATGAAAGAGCTCTTGAAATTTAAACAGTAAAGTTTGGAATACGTGCTTTTGAAAATATGGGTGTTCAATAATCGGTTTTTGAATCCTATTTTGTTCATTAATAATAAGTGCTGTAATAAGACGCGTGAGGTCTCTTTTATTCCAAAAATCATTCCATTCCTTCTCCATAAAAATAGATACGTTAAAAAACTGTAATAAGTGAAAAATTGGTTTATTCATTTTCTTACTGTACTCGTATAACAACAATTGTGGGTATGCATCTGAAAAAATAAGCCAATTTGCACTTTCATAAGTAAGGAACAGTTGCTTCCTCATTCTTTCAGATAAAATATTCGGATAATATTCCCCTGCTAAATCTGTCATATTCCACCCAGAATTTCTCGAAACCATACTCGCCAAAAATGACCACCGGATTTCTTTATTTCTCAAGTAATATTCTTGATAAGCCTGTGTGCGTGAAATATTATCTATATTTGCTAGAGCCGTCTGTTGTTTCATATACGCTATTAATTGCTTCTCTTCTATTGTACAAGAAAGTCCACTGCGCTCTCTATTTATTTTCTCATACTCATTCTGCATATGCATACAGGAATCACCACATCTCTCTTGAAAAAAATCGCATCTTTTTTGTTTTTTTTGATATAATCACCTTTGTAAGTAATTCTAGGTAAGTTGGAGTGGACAAACTATGACCATTCGTTATCCAAACGGAAAAAGGTATAATCAAGCGTTACAACCCCAAAAAACACAATCTAAAAAACATACTTATAGCAATAGAGGTATGTCTCTGGAAGAGGAACTAAATGAAACAAATCAATATTATTTAACCCATAATATTGCATGCGTACATAAAAAACCCACTCCTCTTCAAATTGTAAAAGTGGATTACCCCGCTCGAAGTGCTGCGGTTGTGAAAGAAGCTTATTTTAAACAGCCTTCTACAACAGACTACAACGGTGTATACAAGGGGAAATACATTGACTTCGAAGCGAAAGAAACAAAAAATAAAACAAGTTTTCCGCTGCAAAATTTCCATCTTCATCAAATTAAGCATATGGAACAAGTAATAGCTCATAACGGAATTGCATTTGTTATTATTAAATTTACACTTTATGACGAGTTTTATTTACTTGATGCAAAACATGTCGTTTCATTTTGGAATCGCCAAGATGCTGGTGGACGCAAATCGATTACGAAACAGGAAATCGAAGAGCACGGATACTTGTTATCATGCGGTTATCATCCTCGAATTGATTATATTCGTGTACTAGACATGGCTTATTTTTCGTGATAGAGTCAACAATAAGGCTCTTTTTTCGACTTTTGGGGAGAAAATGAAAGGTAGGAGAAAGTATAATGTCAGAAAATTATCGTTCTCGTACAGAACGAAAACATGCACAACATCAAAAACAAGAAACAAACAAACCGGAGAAACCAAAGAAAAAAGGTTCCTTTTTCAAGAAATTTTTAATTGGTTGCCTACTTCTTGGCRTTGTTGGTCTTATAGCTGGAGTTTCCGCCTTTTTTGTAATGGTACAAGATGCTCCAAAGCTAAATAAAGCAAAACTTGTCAATCCGCTATCAACTAAATTTTATGATAAAGACAAGAATTTCTTTTATGAATATGGTGCCGAAAAGCGAACGAATATTACTTACGATCAAGTTCCGAAAGTAGTAGAAAGCGCATTCCTAGCGACAGAAGATGCTCGCTTCTATCAACATAACGGAATCGACGTTAAGCGTACTGGAAAGGCAATCCTTGAAAATGTCACAGGCGGTTTTGGTTCTCAAGGTGGTAGTACAATTACCCAACAGGTAATTAAAAACTATTTTCTAACGATGGAAAAAACATCAAAACGTAAAGTACAGGAATGGTATTTAGCTTATAAATTGGAGCAACAATATTCCAAACATGAAATTTTAGAAATGTACTTAAACAAAATCAACCTTGGTAATCGCTCCTACGGGGTTGCAACAGCAGCGAAAAACTATTATGGGAAAGACTTAAAAGATTTAAAATTACACGAAGCAGCGATGCTTGCTGGATTACCTCAAGGTCCAAACATTTATGATCCAACAAAGAAAGAAAATATCGATCGAGCAACAAAACGTCGTAACGTTGTATTAACGTTAATGAATCGACATGGCTTTATTTCAAAGCAAGAAATGGATGAAGCGATAAAAATCCCTGTAACAGAAGGACTTCTTCCATCTAAAGATGTAACCGAAATGCCTTATCAAGCCTTTTTAGACGCAGTCGTAAAAGAAATCGAAAAAGAAATGCCCGATGTAAATATTGGATCTGACGGATTACAGATTTATACGACAATTGATACAAAGGCACAAGAATACGCTGAACAATTACTAGATGGAGATATTATTAACTATCCAAACGATCGTTTCCAAGGTTCTTTCGTATTCATGGATACACAGTCTGGTGAAGTTCGTGCAATTGGTGCGGGCCGTAAAGAAAATAAAACGGCATTTAAAGGACATAATATGGCCGTTGATATGCAGCGCCAAGTAGGTTCGACTATGAAACCAATTTTTGACTATGGTCCTGCTATTGAATATATGCAATGGTCTACATACCATCAATTAAATGACTCAGAATATACGTATTCTAACGGAAAGAAAATCCGAAATGCTACAAACAGCTATAAAGGTGATGTATCTTTACGTGAAGCATTGAAAAAATCATTAAACATCCCTGCTTTAAAAACAGCACAAGCAGTTGGGTTAGACAAATCACAAGCATTTGCCGAAGGGCTTGGAATGACTTTCCAAAAGCCAGTATATGAATCAACAGCAATTGGTAGTAACAGCGCTTCTCCATTACAAGTAGCTGGTGCATATGCCGCTTTTGGTAACGAAGGAAATTATAACAAGCCACATTTCGTAACAAAAGTTGTCTTTCCTGATGGAAAAGAAAAAAACTTGAAACCAAAAGAAATACGAGCAATGAAAGAATACACAGCATATATGATTACGGATGTTCTTCGTGATGTTGTAAAACCAGGTTCTGGTGGTACAGGTCCAACTGCTTATGTATCAGGAATTGATGTTGCTGGTAAAACAGGAACACAGAACTATGATGCAGATGCATTAAAAAAATATAACATTCCAGAAAGCGCCAACAGAGATAGCTGGTTTGCAGGTTATTCACCGCAATATACGATGTCAGTATGGACAGGATATGAAAAAGATTCTGAAGAAAACTATATTGCAGATAAATCACCTTCAGTCCGAATTGCACAGCAAATATTCAAAGAAATGATGAGTAAGTTTGCTACAGATACATCTCGCTTTGAACAACCTGCTTCTGTACAGCGTTTAAATGACGAACTTTATGTAAAAGGTGCGAAAAAGGATGCTGTCAAGGAAATCAAAGTAGACCCACCCACTGGAGTAACGCCATCTTATGATGCAGCTTCTAATACAATTTCGCTAAGCTGGTCTGGTCCTTCAGATGCTGAGGCTTACRCTGCAAGCTATAAAGCAAGCGACGGTTCTAGCGGTGGCCTATCCGTGAGCGGTACAAGCGCTTCACTTGGCGGAGTGAAACCAGGTGTAACTTACAGCTTCTCAGTAGTAGCGAAAAAGGGAACAGGTACAAGCGATGCAGCTGGCGTATCTTTCACTGTCCCTGGCGAGAACGCAGAAGCTAAGAAAAAGGCTGAAGACGAGGCTAAGAAAAAGGCCGAAGACGAGGCTAAAAAACAACAAGATGCACAGAAAAAAGCTGAGGATGAGGCTAAAAAGCAACAAGATGCACAGAAAAAAGCTGAAGACGAAGCTAAAAAACCAAAACCTGATGAACCAAAACCTGATGAACCAAAACCTAATGAACCAAAACCTAATGACCCAAAACCTAATGACCCAAAACCTAATGACCCAAAACCTGATGAACCAAAACCTGATGAACCAAAACCTGATGAACCAAAACCTGATGAACCAAAACCTGATAAACCAAAACCTGATAAACCAAAACCTGATAAACCAACAGGTGAAGTGGTTAATCCAACACAATAATACAAAGAAGAAGTCACCTTTCTCTAACGAGATGGTGACTTCTTTTTTTGTATTATTTTTTTTGCATACAGCTTTTCTATTTCTACATACAACTGTGCCAATTGAATATAGGAATGATAGTGATTTGGTTGCTTTGTAATAAATGAATAACGTTCCATAAAGTTAATCGGTTTTATTTGTAGCTCATCAATCTTGTTTTTAATATCCTTTAACCCTGACACTGGTTTTCCGTTTAACCAATATAAACTCGATAATAAATGAGCTGCAAAGTGAATCATTGGCCTTTTTGCTTCATTTCGCTTTCGATCCTGAAAAAATATCGATATATCCTCTTTTTTGTCTTTCCATATATCTAATACAGCTGGRATTCCCATTTCTATTTCATTCCATGGCTCATATTGTTTTCCTATATCAAATAAGAAATAATGGCTTTCTAGCAATTGCACAAACGATTCATCTGTATGATATATAATCTTATCTATCTCCCCTTCAAAAAAAGGATTACATTGAAACTCATCCGGTACTTGTACAACTTGTTCCATCTTTTTATTTCCCCTTCATTCGCTTCTTACCTTCACGACACACTTCTAGTAGCCGGCATTCTTCACATTGCGGCCRCTGTGCTTTGCAATGATAACGTCCAAAGAAAATCATTCGGTGATGCGTAACTCCCCACTCTTCCATTGGCACTTTCTTCATTAATGTTTTCTCTACCTCTAGAACGGAATCTTTCCAACGGCAAATAGCCAAGCGTTTACTTACACGTTCCACATGTGTATCAACAGCAATAGCTGGGATACCAAATGCTACAGAAACAACTACATTTGCAGTTTTTCTACCAACCCCTGGTAGTTTTGTTAGTTCATCCCGATCCTGTGGTACCTCTCCATTATAGTCTTCAAGCAACATTCGGCATAACTTTTGAATATTTTTCGCTTTGTTCCGGTACAATCCAATTGAACGAATATCTTGTTGCAACTCTTCTAAGGACACATTTAAATAATCTTCAGGTGTCTTATACTTTTGAAATAAACTTTTCGTTACTTTATTTACAAGGACATCTGTACATTGTGCAGATAATGCAACTGCAATTACAAGTTCAAATGGATTATCATGATTTAATTCACAATGTGCTTCTGGATACATTTCTGCCATTGTATCTAAACAATAACGAATTTGTGTCTTGTTTAACATACCTTTCCTCCTATATCACTGCTCCAACCAATTATAAAAAGGCACTTTCCCCGTATATTTGGTCTCTTGTTTCGTTACTTGCTGCGAGCGTTGTTGATTCGCTCTAAATTTCCGCCCTTGATCTTGCGCTTGATCAACTGTCTTAATTCCATTCTTTTTCCACTCAAAGAGAATACGGTCAATATATCGAAAATTAAGTTTCCCACTCATTACAGATTCTCGAAGAGCTGCTTGAATTAAATTCGGATGATGTTGATCCTGATCTTGCCACATCGCTAATGTTTCACATTCAAAAGGCGATAATGGTCTCCCAAATTCCCGTTCAAAAATTGTATATAAATTCACTTGAAGTTTCTTTTGTTCTTCTTTTTCTTCTTCTATTGTTTCATTCATTAAAAAATGTAAGATTTTTTCCCAAAGTGGTTGCAACGAATAACTTTCGCACATCATAGCTTGAGATTTTTGACTACCTTCTAATGCTAAAAAGCCTTTTTGAATTAACGCTTGAATGATTTCCATACATTTCATTTCTGTTATTGTCATTCGTTCTGCAATCTCTGAAGGAGTTGGAAAAGAATTACCCGATTCTAGAAAAGTATGCACATGGAGTACAACCATAAATTCCATCTCATTTAAGCCTAATTTTTTATAATGCATCATAAGCAATTTTGGAATTGCGACGCTGCCTTGTTCAAACCATTGTAACATCATTTTTTTCTTCATGACCATACACCTCGCTTTCTAGTATAACACACCTGTTATAATTTTCTTTTACCACAATTCGTCAAAAAACCTCCCTATAGATAGGGAGGTCATCTTCATTTGTTCAAAGTAACTTATGTGGTAAAAATGAAAGTAATTAGCCTTTTAAGCCTGTACTTTACTTCTCATAAACGTATTAATTCGCTCTAACGCTTTCTCTAATTGTTCAAGAGATGTCGCATAGGATAAACGAACATTGTTTGGTGCACCGAACCCTGTTCCTGGAACAAGAGCTACTTTTTCTTCTTCTAACAATGCTTTTGCCCACTCATCAACGGTTTCATATCCAGCTAACGCTACAGCCTCTTTTACGTTCGGGAATAAATAAAATGCACCTTGTGGTTTAATACAAGTGAAACCAGGAATTTGAATTAATTTATCATAAATAATGTTTAATCGTTCTTCGAATGCTTGACGCATCATTTCCACAGGCTCTTGCGACCCAGCATACGCAGCAATTGCGCCGTATTGAGCGATTGAAGTAGGGTTTGACGTACTATGACTTGCTAAGTTCGTCATCGCTTTAATAAGCTGCTTATTTCCTGCTGCATAGCCAATACGCCATCCTGTCATGGAATGCGATTTAGATACACCATTAATAATAAGTGTTTGTTCTTTTAATGCATTAGAAAGCTGGGCAATTGAAGTATATTCCACGCCGCCATAAACCAATTTCTCATAAATCTCATCAGAAACAATTAAAATGTCGTGCTCTAAACATACTTCTCCAAGCTGCTGTAATTCTTCTTTGCTGTAAATCATCCCTGTCGGATTGCTCGGTGAATTTATAATAACAGCTTTCGTCTTCTCTGTAATTGMCTCACGTAGCTGCTCTGGCTTAATTTTGTACTGATTGTCTTCTAGTCCTTCTACATAAACTGGCTTACCACCAGCAAGCTTTACTTGTTCTGGATAACTTACCCAATAAGGAGTCGGAATGATAACTTCGTCCCCTTCGTCAAGTAGCACTTGAAATAGTGTATAAAGTGCATGTTTTGCTCCATTACATACGATAATCTCAGTTGGATCATACGCTAATCCTTGATCACGAGTAAATTTCTTCGCAATTTCTTGTTTTAATGTTGCTAATCCACCAGTTGGTGTATATTTCGTATGTCCTTCTAACATTGCTTTATGTGCAGCATCCATAATATGCTCTGGCGTATTAAAATCAGGTTCTCCTGCTCCTAATCCAATTACATCATGGCCTTCAGCTTTCAATGCTTGTGCCTTTGCTGTAATTTCTAAAGTTGAAGACGGTGTTAAAGCAGCTACTCGCTTTGCTAATTTCATTTGTGGTTTCCCCCTGCATCTATTTTTCAATGCTGTAATATCCAGCATATTTCCCATCTTGAAATTCTAGATAATAATACGTATAACGACCTTCTTGATCAATATATGTAATTTCCCACAACGGAACATCGTTTTCAGCACCTAATTTTGCCTTTACCAATTCTTTGGGCTTGCGTTCCCCAGCC
The DNA here is from genome assembly GCF_056396765.1 of Bacillus sp. 05T22. NCBI lineage: Bacteria > Bacillati > Bacillota > Bacilli > Caryophanales > Bacillaceae > Bacillus > Bacillus sp. 05T22. The sequence continues at coordinate 65,431 of NZ_JBFTMC010000010.1, read as the reverse complement.
ACAATTTGTAAAGCTTTCTTTTCAGAAATGCCCTCGTTCTTTTTACGTACTAGAACATTCCCTTTTTTCTCAGGTACCCAAACAATGATTTGTTCTCCTTTTTCATCTACACCTTGTACGACTGCATATGAAGATTTTCCGTTATAATAATCAACCGTTTTTACTTTCGTAAGCTTTGCTTTTTCTTTTGCAATTTCTACAACTTTTGACTCTTTCGGAATTTTCTTTTCCATTGTCGCATTATAAACATGCACCCCATATAATCCAATGGCAACGATAACGATAATGATGGCAAAGATCCACTTCTTCATTGCATCACTACGTTCTGTATATCGTAAATACTGCTGTTTCTTTTTCGTTTTCGTCTAATGCCAATCCGAACATGAGGTCCTGCTCTTTTAAAGTGCGATTCAAACTATCAACAATTTTATATAAGTCAGACGAATATTTAATACGCGTCGTTGATAGCACTTCGATTTTCTTCTCCATGAAAACTCCTCCGTTACACAAAAATTTCTAATTATAGAAGAACGCAATACGGTTACAATAAGAGTACATTCTTTACAACCCCTGCTTCATCACCCATCTATTATAGCAGGACATGTTCAGCAAAAAAAGGTTTCAAATTGAAAACCGAAACATTTGTATACAAGAAGTAAGAAAAAATAAATTTCCTCCTACCCACATTTCATGCCTGAAGTACGTCGTACTTCAGGCATATTTTTTCACTTACTGTTATTCCTTTAGCTATTTACCGATAGTAATTCCACCTACCTCAAAGTTATCTAAAAAATAACAAAAGTGAGGTAGGATATACTACCCGTCAAAAAACGATTGGCGAAGACGAAGAATCAGTGAGAAATGAAGGAACCCTCAGTGATTACAGTTTCACTTTATCCGCTTTATTCTTCTAAGTGATCTAACAGTTCTTCTAACGACCCTTCATAAAGAGGAACATTTGGAATAGATTGCATAAATCTTTTTCCGTAGAAAGAGTTGGTTAAACGACGATCTAAAACAAACACCGTTCCAGCATCCGTCATTGTACGGATTAATCGTCCAAACCCTTGCTTAAAACGAAGAATTGCTTGCGGAAGTGCCAGTTTCGTAAATACGTCGTCTCCTTTATTTTTCAACCATTCACTTTTGGCTTCCATCATTGGCTGATGAGGCGGTGTAAATGGTAACCGAACAATAACAAGATAGCTTAATGCATCTCCAGGAATATCAATCCCTTCCCAAAAACTACTTGTTCCTAACAAAATTGCTTTGTCGAACTCTTGAAATTTCCGAACTAAACGACTTCGGCTACGATTATGAACACTTTGTGTTAGTAATACAAAGCCTTCTAATTCATCCGCTTGTTTTAAATTTGTATATGTTTCCTTTAGCATTTCATAGGATGTAAACAAAACGAGCATTCTCCCATTTGTCGCTTTAGCAATCTTCATAATATGATGTGATACTTCTCTTATATACACATCCTCGCTTACTTGCTTAATAAGAGGAACATCAGTAGAAACCATTAGCTTTACTTGTTCCTCATAATGAAACGGCGATGGAACTGTTAATGTGTCTGGTGCAAAGTCATATAATCCAAGTTGTTCCTGTATATAATCGAATGTATTATTAACAGTTAAAGTCGCAGAAGTAAAAATAACGCTTCGCTTTTTTGTTAAGAACTCATCCGCAAACCTCTCTCCTATATGGACAGGTTGTGCATATAACACAGTGGAATGAATTGTACCTTTCGTTTCCGTTTCCATCCATGTCACATACTCTGTTTTTTCTAATATAAGCAGCTGCAATGAGTCGACCATTTTACGCAATAATTCAATTAAATGCATAAACTCGCCTGTAACAACATGCATCTCCCATTCGATTTTACTTTGTAATAAGTCCGCTTGTTGCTCTAGCGCAGTAAGTATTTTTCTCAATTCGTATACGAAGCGATTTGTTAACTCAGCTATACTTCTCCATAGCTTTCCATCCTCTTGGTCCGCGTTATATCGATAAATAAGCGGCATATTATTTGCCCCTTGTTCTTGCTTTGTTTGCTGAAATATAAATGTACGTAACATTTGAAATAATTCATCAGCATCGAATTTAATTTCCTTCAACCTATGACTCACCATTCGAAAAGCTGAGCGTGACGAATGATGAGATTTTTTCATCAATTCATATACCTTTGATAGCACATCGTCCGTTTCTAACGTACCAAAGCGTGATAAGATTAATTGAAAGTACATGCATGAAAACTGCTCTCCAAGTGTCCTAGTCGCTGTTTCTTCGATGTGATGAGCTTCATCAAAAATAATATGTTCACAAGATGCCAAAAGTGGATCTTCACTAACAAAATCTTGAAATAGTAAAGCGTGATTTGTAATAACAATATCTGCAAATAACGCTTTATTTTTTGCTCGTTGATAAAAGCAGCGACTAAACCAGTTGCTTTGCATGCCGCCCGGACTGTACGTATCACTACAAATGCGATCCCACAGTAACTTCCCGCCTTCTGGAATATTAAGCTCGTCACGATCACCAGTCTCCGTTTGCAATAACCATACTAATACTTTTGCTTTCGTAAGCGCAGCATCATAGTTCTTCTCTTCTTCTTGCAATGCATATTCAAATTTATGTAAGCAAAGATAATGTTTTCTTCCTTTTAAAAGAGCCACTTCGAATGGAAATGGTAATATACTTTGCAATAAAGGAATTTCATTTTCAATCATTTGTTGTTGCAGTTGTACCGTTTGCGTACTAATAACAACTGGCTCTTCTCTTCTCTTTGCAAAATAAATACTTGGAAGTAAATAAGCAAGTGTCTTCCCTGTACCTGTTCCTGCTTCGATTAATGAAAAGCGAGAATCTCTTAATGCTGTATATATTTCCTTCATCATTCGCTGCTGACTTTCTCTTTGTTCAAAATTTGGCATCTTTAGCCCAAGTTGTTCCATTGACTTATGTAAAAAAGCATCAAATTTAGATAAACAATCATCACCGATTTCTAATGAATAATTTCGTTTTCGAAGCGCAATATTTCGATATACTTCATATTCCTTTGCATCTTCTGTACCAAGCATCACTTTATTTAAAATATTTTCTGAAATGATATTCGCTATATCACTTTGGAATACATCGCTTAGCTCATATAAAGATTGTAATGTGACAAGCGGTAGTTTTTCTAATTGATTTAGAAATTGTAAAAATAATTCTGCTGTCACGAGAGCATCGCTATCTGCACGATGCGGTTGATCATGTTCCAATTCATGTTTTTTTGCTAAATCACGCAATTTATAGCTATCAGCTGTCGGCAATAAAATTTGTGCCAATTCAACCGTATCAATTTTTAGACAGTTTACTTCTCCATATCCAGCTTGTTTTAATTCTTCCTTCAAAAAATTCCAATCAAAGTGAACGTTATGTGCAACAAAATAAGCACCATGTAATAGTTCGGCTACCATCGGCGCTACATCGCAAAATAGCGGGGCTTGTTTCACGAGATTTTCATCAATCCCTGTTAATTCTGTAATAAATGGAGGAATCTCTCTCTTCGGGTTAACAAAAGACGAAAAGATTTCCAATATCTCTCCATCTTCTACTACAACAGCTGCAATTTGTGTAATTCTGTCCTTCCCATCTTTCCAGGAGTTCCCTGTCGTCTCTAAATCGACAACGACATAACGCTTACTCATATGTAACACCTCAATTTCTTACCCTTTCAAACAACAAAAATTCATATATTGTTACTATACCACGTTTTATATCATCTTAATGAAAAGATGGACAAAAAATAGAAGAGCCTGGTGTTGAAAAAAGGACTCTTTCTATTCATTCAAGTATATAGTTTCAAAAAAATCTTTAATCTTCTTTATTAATGAATAATTTTTCCGAACCGTTTTTTTACGTGTATTTACATAAAGTAAGCTTCCATCTGCGGGATTTTACATGCTATTATCCCCACTCACCTATTTGCCGCGCCTCTCTGAATCTTGAGGTAGATCTCTTACTGCCGTGATAGCAAGATAAAATGAAAAGCTATCCCATATGAGATAGCTTTTCATTTTATAAAATCGTACCTGCTTTTTCAGCACCTAACATTTCAACAATTTGATTGTTATCATCTAACACCGCAATTTTTGGTACTTGTTTATCTACATCTTCTGTCGCTACGAGACCGTAACAAATAATAATAACTTTATCTTCAGGTTGTACAAGTCTTGCAGCTGCACCATTTAAACAAACAACACCGCTGCCACGTTCCCCTTTAATTACATACGTCTCTAAGCGAGCTCCATTGTTATTATTTACAATTTGTACTTTTTCATTTTCTACAATCTCCACTGCGTCCATTAAATCTTCATCAATTGTAATACTACCTACATAATTTAAATTGGCTTCTGTTACAGTCGCGCGATGTAACTTTGCTCTCATCATTGTGCGAAACATAGATGACTCCCCCTTATTCAACCGTTAATGTAATATTGTCAATTAAACGTGCATTATCAAACTTCACTGCAATTGCAAGAATAATACGCCCACCAATTGTTTCAACTTCCGTCAAAGTTGGGTACGCATATAGATCTGCATAATCGACGATACCTTGTGTATTTTCCTCAATATATTCTTTCACAAGACGTGTAATGATTTGCGGATTACGCTCTCCAGCTTCAATTCGTTTTTTCGCTATACATAAGCTTTGATATAAATGTGGTGCTTCCTCACGTTCTTTTTCTAATAAATATACATTACGAGAACTTCTTGCTAATCCGTCTTCTTCCCTAACGATATCAACAGGTACAATTGTGATTGGAATATTGAAATCACGTACAAATCCTTGGATAACAGCGACTTGCTGTGCATCTTTCATACCGAAGTAGGCACGCTTTGGCATTGTAATATTAAATAGTTTCATCAATACAGTCGCAACACCTGCAAAATGAATCGGTCTTTGCTTACCACATAATACGTCTGTACGCTTTATAACTTCAACCTTTGTTGTCTGTTCTGCAGGATACATTTCTCCTACGCTCGGATAAAATAAATAATCCACCCCGGCTTCTTTTGCTACTTTCTCATCTCTCTCGATATCCCGAGGATAGCGATCTAAATCTTCATTTGGTCCAAATTGTAATGGGTTTACAAATACGCTTAAAATAACAACTTCATTTTCTTCCCTTGCTTGACGTAATAAAGTTGCATGCCCTTCGTGTAAATATCCCATCGTTGGAACAAAACCGCTATCTTTACCACTTGCACGAATTTCACTAGCAATTTGCTGCATCTCTTGCACTGTTGTTACAATTTTCATCACTGTTTCCCTCCGTATAATGCTACACATTCTTCCTCTTTCATTGTGAATGAATGTTGTTCTTCCGGAAATTGTCCTGCTTTTACTTCAGCAACATATTGCGCGATTCCGCGTACAATTTCTTCTTGAACTGATGTATATTGTTTCACAAATTTTGGAACACGTTCCACTCCATACGAAATGAGATCATGATAAACAAGTACTTGACCATCTACTTTACTACCTGCACCAATACCTATTGTAGGAATCGTCAGCTGCTGTGATACAAGCTCTGCTAATTGCATTGGTACGCATTCTAAAACGATTGCCATTGCACCAGCCTCTTCACATTTCTTAGCATCTTCTAACAATTTCTTTGCACTTTCAGCATCTTTCCCTTGCACTTTATAGCCACCTAATACACCTACAGATTGAGGTGTTAAACCAAGATGGGATACAACAGGAATTCCTGCATTCGTTAAGAAGCGAATGATTGATACTACCTCATCCGCTCCTTCTACTTTCACTGCATGTGCTCCGCTCTCTTGCACGATGCGGCGCGCATTATGCATCGTTTCTTGCAAAGATACATGGTAAGACATAAACGGCATATCCGTTACAATAAAAGTTTCCTTTGCTCCGCGGCGCACTGCTTTCGTATGATGAATCATATCATCTACCGTTACTGGAATGGTTGAATCGTATCCAAGTACAACCATTCCAAGGGAATCCCCTACTAAAATCATATCGACTTCAGCTTCTTCTGAGAGCTTTGCAGATGGATAATCATACGCAGTAAGCATCGTAATCGGCTCACCTTTCTCTTTCATTTTTAAAAAATCTGTTGTCGTTTTCAAAAACTACTCCTCCTTTATTCAGGAGAGAGGAGATGGCCGAAATCATATAAAAAAACCATCTGACCAAAAAAGGGCAGATGGGTTGTGTTAGTCGGCAAAATTCATCCCTCTGTCCCAGTCCGTTGTTGGATCAAGGCAGAATCCAAATTATTTTTCTTCATTGCTTGAAATAATGGTGCAGTTCACTCAGATACTGCCCATATTCGAACTAATTATAGCAAACTAAGAAATAAAATTGCTACATTTTTTTGAAAAAATAATTTTCTATTCCTATTACGGTATGTGAAATTTCAAGAATAACAACGAATATAACAGTAAACAATTCTTACTGTCATCCAATATACAAATAAAAAGAAGCTCCCAAGCAGGAACTTCTCTTTACTTAATTTCTATATCAGCAGAATGAATATGATGAAGTTGACCTTTATCATCTTCTAACATAAGTACACCATCCGCTGTAATTCCTTTTGCTACACCTGTAATCGTATCTTTCATCGTTCGGGCCGTAATTTCTTTTCCAATACTTATTGCATAACTTTCCCAAAGAAGTTTAATAACCGAAAAACCATTCTTTACATATTCTTGATATAACTTTTCCATTTGTAAAAAGATCTGTTGCATAAGCTCTGCTCGCACAATTGGTTTTTTTGATTCAATTGCTAAAGATGTTGCAATTTCTTTAATCTCATCTGCAAAATGTTCTTGCCCTTGGTTTGCATTAATTCCAATTCCCATAATAACAGCATTAATCTTATCTGGGTCAGCCTGCATCTCTGTTAAAATACCGACAGCTTTTTTTCCTTCAATTAAAATATCATTGGGCCATTTAATCCCCACATTCACACCTGTACATTTCTCAATTGCTTGCGCTACACTAACAGCTGCTAATAAAGTAAGCTGAGGGGCATGATGAACGGGAATAGCTGGACGTAAAATAATACTCATCCAAATCCCTGTCCCTTTTGGTGAGTGCCATTTTCTACTCAAACGGCCGCGTCCTGCTGTTTGCTCTTCCGCAACGACAATTGTTCCCTCCGCTGCCCCTTCATAAGCAAGTTTTGCTGCAATATGCTGCGTAGACTCTACAGATTCTTCAAAATAAACAGTTCTCCCTATAAATTCTGTCTGTAAGCCTAATTGAATTTCATTCGCTGTTACTTTATCTGGCTTACTAGCAATCCGATATCCTAGACGACGCACAGCTTCTAGTTCATATCCTTCGCTCCGAAGATCCTCCATATGTTTCCAAACAGCGGTTCTTGAGCAGCCAAGCTTGTCACTAATTGTTTGACCAGATACAAACTCGCCATCTGCTGCAGAAAAAATCTGCAGCAATTGTTTTCTTATAGTAGATTGCATCCTTGTAGCCACTCCCTTATTTTCTCTTTCTCATTTTCTAATCGTTCTTGTAAAATTTCTTCTTCGATTCTTTGCAACACTTCTGCCACCCATGGTCCTGGCGCTTTTTCTGTCCAACCTAACAAATCATTGCCGCTTACTTTCATTTCCTGACGATTATGAATGGATAATGAACCAAATAATGACTGTACCTGATTTACAGAAGATATATCATATTTTTTTATAATAGCTTGATATACTCTTTCCGCCATTAAAGCAGTATGTAAACCTGTCTTGTATAGAAAAACTGCATCCCAAGACTTTGTTTTTCTAGAGCGGATTGCTAATATAACAGCTACAATATCTTTTATTTTTTTGTTTGAAAATTTCCATTGACGTAAGAAAACTGCTGGATGTTCTTCACCAATACAATATAAGAAAAATGCCCACGCCTCGATATCGGTTTCAAAAGAATCCCAGTTATATTGCATAGCTTTTAAAATTCTTTCTTCTGACATTTGTAAATATGGTAAGTGCGTAACTAGTTTCGTCTCTACTAGTTGTTGAAGCCCATTTACACAATATTTACCCGTCAACAGTTTTTCAAACTCAACTGTAATTCTTTCAATCGCTATATGTTCCAGTAAATGCCCATACTCTTCAATCGCACGTTTCGTTTGTTCCTCTAAAAAGAATCCTAAAGTACTAACAAAGCGAATACCCCGCATCATACGTAGTGCATCTTCTTGAAAGCGATCCGCAGCATTCCCTACTGTTGCAATTTCTTGTTTACGAATTGCCTCTTGCCCTGCAAACAAATCAATGATGTTTCCTTCTTCATTCATCGCAATCGCATTCATAGTAAAATCCCGTCGTTTTAAATCTTCTTCTAATGAACGAACAAACTGAACACTACTTGGTCTGCGAAAATCTTCATAACCACTCTCCGTTCGAAATGTTGTCACTTCATACGGAACACCTTCTTGAACAACAATAACCGTACCATGTTCAAGACCAACAGGGACATGTCTTGGGAATAAATGCATCACTTCTTCTGGAAGAGCTGATGTTGCGATATCAATATCACCAATTGGTCTATTGATAATAAAATCACGCACACTTCCTCCAACAAAATATGCTTCATGCCCATGTTGTTTCAATGTCTCAATAATTGCTCCAGCTTGTTTAAATCGTTTCATTTTTGTCATCCCTTAGTATGTCATAATAAATTGCCTCATATTGTGAAACAATATTTTCCGAACGAAATTGCTCATATACAGCTTCCATGGCGCGCTGTGCCATATTTTGATGGAAATCGTCGTTTTTAAGCAATTGTATCGCTTGCTTAGCTATACCTTTGATATCTCCAACTTCACATATATATCCYGTTTCACCATGTTGAATRACYTCTGGAATRCCYCCAACMCKCGTWCCRATACWWGGYACACCACACGCCATTGCTTCTAGTAAAACGAGGCCAAAGCTTTCTTTTTCTGATAAAAGCAACATTAAATCGCTCATTGCAAGAAGCTCAGCAACATTATCCTGTTTTCCTAAAAACAAAACATGTTCTTCAATATGTAAGCTTTTCACCAACTGTAAAATTGTACAAAATTCTGGTCCATCACCAACAAGTAATAATTTCGCTGCCACTTCTTTTACAATTTTAGCAAATGACTGGACAACATCTTGTACACGCTTGACCTTGCGAAAATTCGAAATATGAATTAATACCTTTTCATCTTCACGTATGCCATACTCTTTTTTTAGTTGGGACATATCTCTCTTAAAATAGACACGCTCATCAATAAAATTATATACAGTCTGAATTTCTTTATTTGGCTTTACAAGCTCATGTGTTTCTTGAATTAACGAGTGAGATACAGCTGTAACAACATCAGATTGCTCAATACCAAACCGTATTAAATTATTTAGAGAAGGATCTGAACCAAGTACAGTAATATCAGTTCCATGTAACGTCGTAACGATTTTAATATCGTCTCCAATCATTTGCTTCGCTAAGTATGCACAAATTGCATGTGGTATTGCATAGTGTACATGTAAAATATCCAAGTTTTCTCTCTGTGCAACCTCTGCCATTTTACTTGCTAATGCTAAATCGTAAGGTGGATATTGAAAGACAGAATATTGATTTACCGTTACTTCATGAAAATAAATGTTTGGATATACTTTATTTAATCGGAATGGAACTCCAGAGGTAATGAAGTGAATTTCATGACCTCGTTCAGCCAATTGTTTTCCTAATTCAGTTCCTACAACCCCAGAACCACCAATAGAAGGATAACATGTTATACCTATTTTCAATTTCATTTACATCCCCCTATTAAATCAGCATGTAATAAAACTGGCTTTTTACTCATAAATCCTTCAGCATACATAACTCCAACTTCTTTTCCAAACATTTTCTCACGAGCGATTACTGTTTCGACATACCCTTCTGTTAAAGGTGTCTTCACACCATCACTTCCTGCTGTAAATTGGCTTTCATAGGCTTCTAACGCGGCTATCTTTTCAGAAAGATGTTCGCTAATATCAATGCAGAAATTCGGTTTATGAAAACCATTAATCATATAATAATAAAAAGATTGTACGCGATGTGGTGACATTTCTGGCATATATTTACGAACACCTGCTGAAAACACAGCTTCTTCCACGAGTTTCGCACAATTCGCATGGTCTGGGTGGCGATCTTCATAGTATGGTGCAAAAATAAGCGTTGGCTTATATGTCCGAATAATTTTTACGATTTCTCTTATATATTCTTCTTTCATATACAGACCGCGGTCTGGCATTGCTAAATTGATTCGCTCTGTCACTCCCATGATACGAGCGGCTACTTGCGCTTCTTCTTTTCTTAGTTCAACCGTCCCATTTGAGGATAAATCGGCTTCTGTCAAATCACAAATGCCAACTTCATATCCTTGTTTTGTATATTTGGCAATAGTGCCAGCCATGCCGATTTCAACATCATCGGCATGAGCACCAAACGCTAATATATGTAATCCCCTCATAATTTGTTCCCTCATTTTCGTAACTTTCGGTAGTCTAAATCTCCTCGTTCTAATGCATGCATTAACATCTCAGCACTTGCCATATTCGTTGCAAGCGGAATCGCATACACATCACATAAACGAAGCAATGCATTTACATCTGGCTCATGTGGTTGTGCTGTTAGTGGGTCCCGAAAGAAAATCACCATGTCTAAATCGTTTTTTGCAATCATTGCACCAATTTCTTGATCGCCGCCAAGAGGACCAGATTGATATCTTGTGACTGTAAGTCCTGTCGCTTCCATAATGCGAAGGCCTGTTGTTCCCGTAGCAAAAAGTTCATGTTGTTCAAAAATTGGTTTATATGCGTATGCAAACGAAACTATATCATCTTTCTTTTTGTCATGTGCAATTAAGGCAATCTTCATCCGTCTTCCCCCCTTTAATCGATGATCTTCTCTAATCCATATACAAGATGGTCAAGATTCATTACTGTTTCAATAGATAATTTTACTCCAGACATAAATGATGCTCTGTTGAATGAATCATGACGAACTGTTAACATCTGTCCGTCTCCGCCAAACAATACTTCTTGATGCGCAATAAGCCCTGGTAAACGCACGCTATGAATATGAATACCATCTACATTTGCACCACGTGCTCCTTTTAATTGTTCTGTTTCATTTGGATGACCTTGTTGTTTTGGTTCACGATTTTGACGAATTAAATCTACCGTTTTTACAGCTGTACCTGATGGTGCATCTAATTTTTGATCATGATGTAGTTCAATCACTTCAACATCTTGGAAATATTTCGCTGCCATTTGAGAAAACTTCATCATAAGTATTGCACCAATTGCAAAGTTTGGAGCAATAATAGTACCTACCTGTTTTTCTTTCGCAGTGTCTGTTAAATGCTGAAGTTCTTCTTCTGTAAACCCTGTCGTACCAATAACAGAACGAAGACCATGTTCAACAGCGAGTGTAACGTGTTCTTTGCCGACTTCTGGTGTCGTTAAATCTAGCAATACATCCGCTTCTACTTCATTTAAACAAGTATGTAAATCCGCATAGATTGGTGCATGTAATGTAGGCATTCCAGGAAGATTTGAAATCATTTCACCACCATGCTTATAATCAACTGCTGCTACTAATTGAAAATGTGGTGTTCTTTCCATTAGAAGTACTGCTTCGTGTCCCATACGTCCTCTTGGTCCAGCAATAATCACTTTAATATCTTTCATTATTCTTTCTCTCCCTCTTCAATACGTGTCCAGCGATCTTTATCACGTGTATTAAATTTATCCATTACAATGTTATGTGCTGTTTCTAAATCAATATGTAAGCTATTTGCCATGCAGATCATAACAAATAATACATCTCCAAGTTCTTCTTCAATTGTTCGTTCTTTTTCAGTCGTTTTCTTCGGTTTCTCACCGTAATAGTGGTTCACTTCCCTTGCAAGTTCACCCATTTCTTCTGTCAAACGAGCCATCATTGCAAGCGGACTGAAATAACCTTCTTTAAATTGACTAATATATGCATCTACTTCTTTCTGCATATCTTTCATCGTTTTTTGTTCCATGTTGTTCACCTCTAATCCTTCCTCTTTCATGTTAGCCAATTCATGGCGATTTGACAAATATTATTCCTCTTTCGTCCCTATTTGCCACGTATTTTGGGATAGACTATAATAAAGTGAAACTTTCTTTTGCAAATGTTCTTCTTACAAAAGATTAGTTGAACCAATCGGGCTCTTACGGTTGGTTAGTCTTTTCTTTTCTTCTCGCCTTCGCTTCCTACCAACCGTTGGAGCGGGGTAAAGTGAAACTTTCTTTTGCAAATGTTCTTCCTGTAAAAGGTTACCTCTTACCAATTACAATCATACAAGTGACTTACTATTCTTATCGTGTTTCTTCGTCATTAGCTATTTCAACGGAGCGAAGTAACAATTACATATTAGGGGGCTTGCTACATGAAAACCAACTTAAAGATTCGAAACATTATATTTATTTTGATTGGTTCCGCTATCTTTTCTTTTGGCATCGTAAATATTAATATTGAAAATCACTTAGCAGAAGGTGGCTTTACAGGAATTACGTTATTGCTTTATTTTCTCTTTTCGCTTGATCCATCTTATACAAACTTAATCTTAAACATCCCTCTCTTTTTTGTCGGTTGGAAATTACTCGGCCGAACAACTTTCTTATACACATTAATCGGAACGTTTAGCGTCTCCTTATTTCTATGGATTTTTCAGCGCTACGAATCATTAAATTTACATTTAAATTTGCAAAATGATATGACATTAGCAGCCCTGTTCGCTGGAGCATTTATTGGGATTGGTCTCGGAATTATATTCAAATACGGTGGAACAACTGGTGGCGTCGATATTATTGCTCGATTAGCTCATAAATATGTTGGCTGGAGCATGGGAAAAACAATGTTTATGTTTGACGCTGTTGTCATTGTCATCTCCATTCTTACATATCTATCTTATCGCGAGGGCATGTATACGTTAGTTGCGGTCTTTATCGGAGCAAAGGTCATTGACTTTATGCAAGAAGGAGCATATGCAGCAAAAGGGGCAACCATTATTTCAGATAAAAACGACGAAATTGCTGCCAAGATTTTATCCGAGATGGAGCGCGGGGCAACCTTTTTAAAAGCAGTTGGCTCTTATACAAAGATTGAGCGAAACGTACTTTATTGTGTTGTGGCAAAAAATGAAATCGTAAAACTAAAGAATATTATTACTTCAGTAGATCCTCATGCATTTGTTGCAGTAAGTGATGTACATGATGTAGTTGGTGAAGGCTTTACATTAGACGAAAATAAAAATCCATTACATAATTAAACATGCTAGATTTCTAACATTACTACACTTTCCAAATACACAACTTAAAAAGCTATCGAACCCGATAGCTCTTTAAGTTGTAAACCACTATAAAGAAAACTTCTACTATATATACTTCCTTAATTTTTCTAAATCCTCATAAATCAAATCCAACAAGCCTCTATTATAAAAAATTGATGCTGGATGAAATGTCGGAAAAATATTATATATCTTCTCGGTCCATATAAAATCTGTACTTTGATTATTTTTTAGTCTTCGTACTGGCTGCTGCAATAATTGCCCATGAACATCAGTAATCTTTTTATCTGGTCCCACTAAACGCTTTAATGCAATATTTCCAAGTGTGACAATAACCGGTGCTTGCACATGTTCCATCTCATAATCTAACAAAGGAGCATGTACAAGTATTTCTCTCTGATTTGGGGTTCGATTATATTTCTTCTGAGCAACTTGCCCGCTCCGCTCTCTTTTCTCTCTCCATATATAAGGCCGGCTACGTACAGTGCTCGTAATATATACGTCTTCCCTTGTAAGGCCGATACGTTCTAAAAATCCCATTAACTCCTTACCTGCTCTTCCACTAAACGGAACGCCATTATGAATTTCTGTTTCTCCTGGCGCTTCTCCAACAAGCATTAGTTTCGGATTTTCAGGACCTTGTCCACATAAAAAACCTTCTAATGGATAGGGAGCACTAAGTTTTTTCACATGCAGTACTAATGAATCTGGATATTGCATTTCCATCACCTTCACTCATAATCACTTTACCTATGCTTCTTATTATTATAACTTGCTCTTTAAATTTCATTATGCTACTTTTTATCAATTTACAATAATAAACAAATTATAAAACAAAATTCATCGCTTCTCTCTGAAACTTAAGGCTTAAGTCTTACTGTCCACAAATAGCGGGATAAAGAAAAAGACTATCGAAATCGATAGTCTTTAATCATCGCTACGCTGCATCCCTGTATAAACTAATACTAGACGAAGCAATTCAAATACCGCTACTGCCGCCGCTGCAACATATGTTAAAGCTGCTGCATTTAATACTTTACGTGCTTGCCCATATTCGTCTGTTGATACAATTCCAAGTGCTTCAATTTGCTGCATTGCACGTTTGGAAGCATCAAACTCAACCGGCAATGTAACGAGCTGGAAAACTACACCTGCTGCCATTAAAATAATCCCTAGTAACAATAGCTTTGTCATCGATGCAAATATACCAATCATAATGAACACCCATGACATGTTCGATCCGAAGCTTGCAACTGGAACTAAAGAATGACGAAAACGCATAAACTTATAATCTTTCGCATCTTGAATCGCATGCCCTACTTCATGAGCTGCTACAGCTGTTCCAGCAACTGAATGACCATAATAGTTATCAGTTGACAAGCGAACCGTTTTGGCTGTTGGGTCATAGTGGTCTGACAAATGCCCTGGTGTTTCTTCCACAGCTATGTTATACAAACCATTTTCATCTAAAATTTTCCGAGCTACTTCCGCTCCTGTCATACCCGATGTTGAATACACCTGTGAATATTTGCTATAAGCACTGCGTACTTTTGACTGTGCATACAACGGTATGATCATAATGATCGCGAAATAAACTAAATAAAAAGCCATTATGAACCTCCATTGAAGTCGTAATTGTAGTACTATCCATTCTATTTTCTTCTTTATATATTGTCAATAAAGAAACCTTACAATCCTTGTCTATATTAGTGATCTTATCGATTTTTAGAATGTATCCCACTGGTACGCTTCGCTTTCTCTCCCTTATATTTTCTCCAACCAACGTACGTTAATGTAAAGAAAATAAGTCCACCTGTAATTGTCATAAACCATATGAGAGAAGAGTCCACTTCATCTTTCTTTGCTGTTTGAAATATTTTTTGTAAATCTCCTTTTATAATCCCTACTTGCATTTGTCCACTTTTATTTTTTAACATCACATTACGAAATTCATCCAAATACGATAAATGCGCATTTACACGCTGTGATTGATTTTCCGGCAATGCAATCATTAAACTTGGATAAATCATATCAAATTCATGCAAAAATGTATTTAATGATTGTTGGAATCGTTCATCATCTTCTGTTTGAAGTGCCTTTTCAACTTTAGCAAAAGCCCCCATAACACGTCCTTCTCGTTCTATCCAAAGCGGTTGATACTTAGATACTTCCGCATCTACCACCAATTGTAGTGCCAATACATCATCTATTTTTATTTGCTGATCTAAACTTTCTTCCCCAAGCGATCGCTGTGCCCTGTCATACGCTAAAGAGATTACCCGAAAATGCATGGGTGTTAGTTTATTTTCCTTTTCATTCTCCCGCAATACAAATTGTTCTGAAAAATGTTGCAATACTTGCGTTGCTTTCTTATATTCTTCTTGTTTTACAAGTTGCAAGGAATCATCTAATAGCCCCGTTAACTCATTCCATTTTTCAGCGTATATACGTACTGGAAACAATATAATCAGAAATGCTATCATTCCAATTAAGACTCTCTTCATTCCGGTCCCCCCTATAACTACTAGTACAAAATATGTTAAGGTGGACAAGAATAGAACAGAACGAAACCGAAAAATATTTTATGAATAAAGATTTTCCATTGAAGACTTCCGCTTTTTTAATAAATATCTATACATACAATAACAAAAAGCACTCCCACATAAAATCAATATTAAAATTACACATGCTGCATGCATAAAAAACTGTTCTGGTAGCATTAAAATAATAGGGTCTGTTTCACTATCAAATTGCCAATAATCATTGCTAAAAAGAAGTTTATGGAATAGTACAAAACTCTTTTCAAAATTAATTGCAATAGGCAACGTAAGCGCAATCGGAAATATAATGGTCAAAATTGCACCATGTAATAAAAACTTCATCTTTCGTTTACGCAATAAATACCCCCCCCCCAATAAAGCAATACTGAGCGCCATACACATCCCGTATTGAATCTTCACTAAAATATTTTTCACATCAACAAAATGAATTCTTCCACTTGTTGACATATCTAGTGTAGGCAATTGTAATGATTCATGATAAAAAGGAGAAAGGTATGTCATCAGTACATCATAGTTCTTCTTAATTTCTGATTCTGTCATATTTGCTAAATCTGATATATTTAAAAAATGTATATCTGCATAATATAACCATTTCCCATATACAACAATTGTAGTTGCAATAGCAAAAATAGAAAATGCTATACAGTATGAGACAATAGTAGTTATCAAATGATCGAATATTCTTACACCTATCTTATTTTTATTCATTTTCTTTCCCCAATCCCTCATTTAATTTCATAACGAAAACTGTTTTCGATTTTTTCTCAAACAACAATAGTATGTAATAGCTAATACAACAATACTTAGCCAAAATGTAAAGTAACCAATCTGTTCTACAAACAAATGCATAATACCATATCTCGGCATTTGCCAAAACAAATAGTCGATTACATCATTATGTAACGTCCATATACCTGCTACAATAAAATGCCACTTTTTTATACGATAAAACGGGGCATATAATAAACCTTGTATAGCCATTGCAAAATGAGAAAGTACCAACATATAACTTATAAACTCAAGATTGCCCTTAACCATAAACATAATGCCATTTACAACAACAGCCCAAATACCATATTTCATTAAGGAAACGATTGCCAAAGCTTCTATTAGTCCCCAATTTTTATTACACAAAAAGGCTAGTAATACAAAAACAAAGAAGAAACTTGCAATAGGGCTATCAGGAACAAATGGCCAGAATATCAATGAAGTTTCCATCAGTTGATCTCCATACCAAATAAAACCATATATTGTCCCTAAAATGTTAATGATGAACAAAAGTAGTAAAACCGAACGCTGTCTTAATAACGCATACACGTAGACCAATATGTATATACAACACCTTTCAAACAAAGTAACTTTTTTATTCTCTAAAACGCTATGCTTTTATTATAGCAAACTTTGTGTTACAAACAGAAAGGCTGACTACAAATTCGTAGTCAGCCTTCAATTATTTTTTATTATATTTCGTAATAAATTCTGAGAGCTTCTTCAACTCCTCATCTGTGCCCTTAAATACGCCTTTAGGCATCGCACCTTTTCCATCTTTCGCAATCTTTGCAATTTCTTCTGGTTTTAATGCTAAATTCTGCAGCGCTGGCGCCGCTGCACCACCTTGCAAGTTATCACCATGACATGTTAAACATGTATTTTTTTGCATCAATTTATAACCTTCATCATTTTTATCTACTGGTGTCGTTTTCACAATTGCACCTTGTTTTTTTGCAGCTTCCCAGTCATGATGTGCCACAGACTCCCATGTTAAAAAGATGATAGAAGCAATTGCTAAAAGCATGAATCCAGTTGCAACTGGACGTTTCAATGGACGTCTTTCAGGACCTCGATCGAGAAATGGCGCCAATAGTAATGCTCCAAATGCAATCCCTGGCATAATAAACGCGCCGATTACAGTAAATGAGCCTGATGCATATGAGTACTTTAAAAGCTGATACAGAAATAAGAAATACCAGTCTGGAAGTGGTATATATCCTGCATCTGTAGGATCCGCCATTCTCTCAAGTGGCGACGGATGCGCCACCGTTAAACATAAATAACCGATTAAAAAAACCGCACCAACCATCCATTCTTTCAACAAGAAGTTCGGCCAAAACGCTTCTGTTTTCCCTGGGTATTCAGAATAATCTTTCGGGATATTCGGTTTACGTGCTACAGGTACTCGTGAATCTCCCACAAACTTCATCCCTTTGCCGCGATGCATAATCTCCCTCCTTCAATTCAGTTTTTCTCCTATTCTTTCAAATTAGCAATCTCTTACTTATAGCGGACCAGAAATACCTTGTTTGCGAATCATGATGAAGTGGAAGGCCATTAAGCCTAGAAGTGCTGCTGGTAAGAAGAAGACGTGAATAGCAAAGAAGCGAGTTAATGTTTGAGCCCCGACAATTTCGGAGTGACCAGCAAGTAATGTTTTAATATAAGGGCCGATAAGCGGTGTTTGCTCCGCAATTTGAATCCCTACTTTTGTTGCAAATAACGCTTTCATATCCCATGGTAATAAATATCCGGTAAAACCAAGACCTAGCATAACAAAGAAAATAAGAACACCGACAATCCAATTTAATTCACGAGGTTTCTTATATGCACCTTGGAAGAAAACCCTAAGTGTATGTAAAAACATCATTACAATTACAAGGCTGGCACCCCAATGGTGCATGCCACGTACAATTTGTCCATACGCAACTTCATTTTGTAAATAATAAACCGATTCCCAAGCATTTTTAATATCCGGTACATAATACATTGTTAAAAACATTCCTGACAAAATTTGAATTACAGTAACAAAAAACGTAAGTCCTCCAAAGCAGTAGACGAATGCAGAAAAGTGATGTGCTGGATTTACATGTTCGGGTACTTCATGGTCGGCAATATCACGCCATATCGGTGTAATATCTAACCGTTCGTCCACCCAATCATAAATTTTATTTAACATCTATTTCGCACCCCCTCTTGGCTTTGCTTTTCCTAAATAAAGCGTTCCATCCTTCACTTTGGATTCATACACATCAAGTGGAGCAAGAGGCGGCGTTCCCTTTATGTTTATGCCATCTTTTGTGTAACGTCCCCCGTGACATGGGCAAAAAAATTGATTAGGATGCGACTTGTCTGAATTCCAGTTAACCGTACACCCTAAATGTTTACACACTGGAGAAAACGCTACAATGTCTCCGCTTTCATCTTTATGCACCCAAGCAGATTTTGGTTCTTCGGACTTGTACCATCCATCAACCTGCTTTACCTTAAAGTCAAAGCGTTTTGGTTCTGTTGTAATCTCTTTAACTTGCGCAACAGCAACCATCTCTCCCCCCGCTTCTTTCCTTAAAACTGGATCAAGTGCAAAGCGCGTCATTGGCATTAAAATTCCAGCTGCCATAAAACCTCCTACACCTGTAAGCGTGTAGTTTAAAAATTGTCTTCTTGACACACGATGTTCTTTCTCGCTCACGAAAATTTCCCCCCTCTATCAGAAATTGTCCCCTCGTGACAAAACAGTATAAAAAAATAAAAACTAGGACACTATCATGATATAATACCCACATGCGCAGGTCAATATCATACTACTCATAATCATAAGAACTATCTGCTTATTTTTTATTTTCCCACTTTTCTGTCAATAATTCCATTATATTTTTTACATGCGCATGAATTACTTCTCTTTTCGCTTGATCACTAAATTCCTCTAGCAATAAAGCAGGTAACCAAAACAAATGACCTGGTAACGTATCTACACCCTCTTTCCATGCAAAGTCACTTGTAACATAAGCAATATGTTTCAATCCTTGCTCCTGCAAATGACTTGTCCAATCTTGTAAACGCCCTTGCTCTTGCTTTTGCTGCTCCGTTAAGTACGTAAACGGCGGTAACAAAAACACTCTTCCTTTATATTCTCTTTCTAACTCCATGCTTAAAGTTTCAATAAATTCCCCTTGCGCTACGACACTCTTCATTTCTTTTGCTACTGAAATAGAAAGAAGGGGTATAATACCAGTATCCACATACTCTCTAGCGGTGTATCTTTCACACAATTTGCTGACATCACTAAACCACGAGGGCAATATTTTGCATGTTCTACGAAGTGGACTTTGTGCATTAATTGATCATGACTCATTAAATAATTTAAAATCCATACACATTCACGCTGTTTCAGTTGATAATTGTTTAAAAACCATTTTACAAAATCCTTCTTCTCGTTTACAGAAACAGGGGTATTCATAGCGCTCAGTCCCTCCTCTGTCTTTCTCTTTTCTTATTTAGATTCAAGAAGCAGCATTCACTTTCCTTCCAACTTATGAAAAATCCTCTAAATTATATAGCAATTCTTCGATGTGAATTTGTGTTGGATCCAGTTGTAGTAAGCGTGTAAACACTTCTTTCGCTTCCTTTCGCAATCCTTCTTCTAATAGGAAACAACCGTACTCTTCCAAGAAATCCGAATGATTCTTAAAAGAAGTATATGCACTCTCATAGTGTTTTAATGCATCAGAATACATTTCTAATTGTTTTTTCGCAAATGCCAGATCCCAAAGTAATTGTGTATCTTGTTCTCCACTATCCATTGCATTTTCTACAACAACAATTAGTTCTTCATATTTCTCTTGTTCTTTTAAGATATATGCATATTTTAATATCGCACCTAAATGTCCTGGATCAATCTGTAATGCTTTTTGAAGCAATTCTTCTGCTTCTGCTAATTTCCCTATCTTCGCTGCAATATTTGCAAGTTCTGCATAAAGAGGCACAGATAATTCATCAATTTTAATTCCTTCATGAAGTGTTTCATAGCTTTCTTGAAGCATTCCTTCTTTTTCATAACATTTAGCCAAATACATATATAAGGATGCATATTCTGGGTCTAGTTCTTTTAATTCTTTCCAAGCTCCAATCGACCTTTGATACTCTTCACCTTGATAAAGTGTAAATGCATACCCAAATAAAGAATGAATATCTTTTTGTTCTTCTAATCCTTCTTCATAGTACGTAATCGCTTCTTCCCAGTTTCCAATTGCACTTAGCGTTTCAGCTAAGCGAAGAGCAATTACAACGCCTCCCATTACTTTGTGATCAGAAAGTAATGACTGATAATAAGCAATCGCTTTTTGCTCCTCACCTTTACTGCTATAAAGTTCTGCTAGTCCAAAAGTAATAACAGGCTCTTCTGGCATCATTTCTTTTGCTTTTAATAGTTTTTGCTCTGCAACATCATCGAAGCCCTGCATTTGAAATAGATCCGCAACAAGTAGTAAAGATTGAACATACAGTTCATCGTCTTCAGAGATATCATGAAGCACTTCAATTGCCTCATCTTCTTTATCTAAATCAATATATAATTCTGCTAAAAATATTGTAAACTCACTTTCTTCTGGATATAACAAACGTAAATCTTCTGTAATCGCTAACGCTTCATCAATAAATCCAAGCGTATGATAGTAGCGAGCAATATCATACTTCTCTTCATCTGTCCCTTGTTTTACCAATTCTTTTAATTGTGTTAATCCTTTTTCCGCTTCCCCATTTTCAATATAAGAAACAGCCTGTTCAAACTTTTGCATAAATGTCTCCTTTAATTCTTATAATATTCTCTTCTGTTCATTAATCATAAACAACAGTTGTCATGTAAGCAACTCAAAGGAGCAGAAAAGAATCTTCACAGAGATTCTAGCTGCTCAAAAAAATTCGGATAAGATATAGCGACTGCGTCACCGTTTTCCATTTGCACTTCTCCTTCTGCTATACAAGACGCAATTGCAAGCATCATGCCAATGCGATGGTCCCCATGACTATTAACAATATTCCCTTGTAACTTCTGATTCCCATTAATAATCATACCATCTGGTGTCGCTTCAATTTTCGCTCCCAGTTTTCGAAGCTCATCAACAACCGTATTGATGCGATTCGTTTCTTTTACTTTTAACTCCTCTGCATCTTTAATAATTGTTGTTCCTGTCGCCTGTGTCGCCAGTAAAGCAATAATAGGAATTTCATCAATTAACCTTGGAATAAGTGAACCGCCAATTTCAATTCCTTTCAGTTCAGAAGTTTCAATTGTAATATCTCCACATGGTTCAAACTCTTCATTTCGAACATTACGAATTGAAATAAGCGCTCCCATTTCTGATAACACATCCAGAATCCCTGTTCTTGTTGGATTTAAACCAACATTTTTCAATACAAGTTTACTATTTGGTACAATTGCACCCGCTACTAAGAAAAAGGCAGCTGAAGAGACATCACCTGGAACCTCTATTTCCATTCCTACAAGCGATTGCCCCCCTTGTAAAGAAACAGTTCGCCCTTCTACATTCACTTCACAACCAAATGCACGCAGCATTCTTTCCGTATGATCACGAGATTGTAACGGTTCTATTACTGATGTCACCCCTTCTCCTTGCAATCCTGCAAGTAAAATAGCTGATTTTACCTGCGCACTTGCTACAGGAGAATGATAGTGTATACCTTTTATGTTTCCTCCACGAATCGACAACGGCGTATATTGTCCATCTTCCCGACCTTCAATTTGTGCATCCATTTCACGAAGAGGGGCTGTAACACGTTTCATAGGACGTTTTCCAATAGATTCATCCCCAATTATAGTACAATGGAAAGGAGCATTCGCTAAAATACCGAGCATGAGACGAATAGTGGTTCCTGAGTTCCCTACATCTAGCACCTCTTTCGGTTCCTGTAATCCAGCTAATCCTTTTCCATATACAATGACATCGTTACCATCTTGCTCAATCATTACTCCTAATTTCCGAAAGCAAGCAATCGTACTTAAACAGTCTTCTCCTAATAAAAAATTTGAAATTTTTGTTGTTCCCTCTGCTATCGCTCCAAACATCACAGCGCGGTGTGAAATAGATTTATCTCCAGGCACAGCAATCGTTCCATTCAAACCATTTTTCCGCCTTATGAGTCTCCTCATTTTTATCACCCCTATTAAAAATAATATATACTTTTGTACACCTATATCATCTCTATATATCCATTTTGATTTTCCAACATATAAGTCGCGGCTATGAAAACAAAAGAAGATCCCCACTCATTTTCTCTCTTTGTTTTCACTTGGCATGGGACTGAAAAAAGCTCTAACCACTTCTATGCACGACCGGATCCTCTCTCCCTCCTAAAAAGAAATGTTTATGGCAGTTTTCCAATTTGTATGTATATATCTTTATTGTACTGCTTTCCTTCTTCATCGCGCAAATATGTATAATCTAAAAGAAAACGACTCCTATAATGATATGATCCCCTTATAGTAGACAGTAAAAAGAAAGCACATTAATCTGTTTACTATGGAGGGGATTTTTCTATGGGGAAAATTAGAGTAACTTACGATATAGAATTTAAGAAAAAAGCAGTAGATTTGTACTTGAAAGAAGGAATGAGCTATAAAACCGTTGCTAAAGAATTAGGAATTCATCACTCAGTCGTAAGTCGTTGGGTGAAACACTTTGAAGCTGAAGGAATCAAAGGGCTAGAAGAAAAACGCGGTAAAGCGAAAGGCACAGGTTTGGGTAGACCAAGAACGAAACCAGAAGATTCAGAAGCTAAGATTAGACGATTAGAGGCGGAGAATGAAATGTTAAAAAAGCTCTTAGGGATGTAAAAGGAGGCATAAAAGCTATATCCAAAACGAGAAAGTTTGAAGTCATTCATGAGATGTTAGAAAAAGGTTATACGGTTACCATTCTATGCGATATTGCTGGTGTAACCAGAAAGTGGGTACTATAAGTGGAGAAAACGAAACTCAGCTTTTTCTGAAAAACAATTGGAGGATGCCGAAATCAAGAAAAAGATATTGATGTGCCATAAAAAACTTAGAGGGATTTATGGATACAGAAGAGTACAAGTGTGGCTGAAAGTCACATACAACCTTCATTTGAATCACAAACGCATACAAAGGTTGATGGGGGAACTAGGCATTAAAGCGGTTATTAGAAGAAAACGTCCTTACTATGGAAAAAAAGAAGTCTATGTGGTTTCAGATAACCATCTAAACAGGAACTTCCAAGCTTCAAAACCAAACGAAAAATGGGTAACGGATATTACCTACTTGATTTTCAATGGACAGCGATTGTACTTATCCGCTATTCAGGACCTGTACAACAATGAAATCGTTGCCTATGAAATCAGTCGTAGAAACGACTTAAAACTCGTGTTAGATACTCTTAAAAAGGCAAGGAAAAAACGAAACGTCAAAGGGATTCTCTTACATAGTGATCAAGGGTTTCAGTACACATCCCGCCAATATAATCAATTACTTAAAAAATATCAGATGAAGGCAAGTATGTCTCGAAAGGGAAACTGTTGGGACAATGCTTGTATAGAAAACTTCTTCAGCCACTTTAAGTCAGAGTGTTTTCATTTATACTCTTTCCGTAAAGCCGATGAGGTTAAACTTGCCGTGCGCAAATATATACAATTTTATAATCACCAAAGATTTCAAAAGAAATTAAATAACCTGAGTCCATATAAATATAGAACTCAGGTTGCTTAGTGGCGCTTTTTAAATACTATCTACTTGACAGGGGTCRCTTCATAATGGGAGCCGCGCTTTTTCTTAAGAATACGTTTTTTCTTTCTTCTTTTGCTCTTTCACAAGTTCCGTCAGCAATTCAATAATCTCATCATTCTCTTCTTTTAAACCAACAGTAATACGAATACCATCTGGCAAGCCAAACGCAGCACCTGAACGAACAATATACCCTTTTCTCATTAATCTTTCAAATGCTTCATTACCGGGAATCCCAAGCCTTAAGAAGATGAAATTTGTTTGTGATGGATAGTAAAAAACGTCGTACTCCTTACAGAACGTATAATATTGATTTAATCCTTCAGCATTTTGCTTCACGCACTCTTGTAAAAATTCTTGATCTTCTATCGCTGCCAAACCAACAGCTTGCGCAATAGCTGATGTATTAAATGGTAATCTTGCTACTTCTAATTGCTGTATGAGTTTTTCATTCCCTACAGCATAACCAATACGAAAAGCAGCTAAGCCATATGCTTTTGAAAATGTACGTAACACCATGAGATTTTCATACTCTTCAAGAAGTGGCAATGTTTGTGGATACTCTTTCGCTCCTGCATATTCATAGTATGCTTCATCCATAATTACGAGTGTTGACTTCGGAACCGCCTCTAAAAATGAAAGTAATTTTTGCTTTTCTACATATGTTCCTGTTGGATTGTTCGGATTACAAATCCATACGATTTGCGTTTGTTCATCAATTTGCTTTAGCATCGTGTCCAAGTCATGAATACCATCCTTAAGTGGCACTTCACGAACCTCTGCCCCTTCAATTACAGCATGGTGATAGTATTGTGAAAATGTTGGATTTGCCATCACAACATTTGTACCTTTTTCTAATAAAGCGCGACTAATCATTTGAATTACTTCATCCAGACCGCTACCAAATAAAAGTTGCTCTGGTTTCACATGAAGGTGTGCGGCTACTTTTTCACGAAGTTCAAAAGCTGCTCCATCTGGATATAAAGCATATTGTGTGCTTAATGAAGCTAAAGCTTTCGTTACACGTTTTGAACAGCCAAACGGGTTTTCATTAGATGCTAATTTTACAATTTTAGATAATCCATATTCTCTTTTTACTTCTTCAATGTTTTTGCCAGGTACATATGCTTTCAAAGTTAACAATTGCTCTTTTACTCTCATTTTGATTCCCCCTGTCATTTTACTAGATTAGACCGCAGTACAATCGCCTTTTCTGCATGTATACACTCTACTTCATGCTGCAACTTTTTTGTCGTGACTGTCATTATCACACGAATACACTTCTGCAAAGCATTCGGTACATCTATTTCTTTTACACACATCACCGGTAATAAGTAAAGCCTTCCAAGTCGCTGCCTGAAAACATGCATTTATGTCAGCTGTTGTAGAAATTAACACCGATACAATATCAGCCGGATAGATTCCATTGTCATTTGCTATTCTCTTCACTAAACGCTCTGTTGCAGTCAATATCTCCTCAGCTTCATTATGTTCGACTGTAATCGCGCCGCGAATTGCGCGAATCAAATAGATTCCTCATCTCTTTGAAATGCTTCTAATGTAGTATGAACAGTCTCATCTGAAATAGATACGACATTCACCACCCCATATTCCTGCATAAGTACCATACGAATTATTCCTGCGTTCGCTTTTTTATCCTGCTTCATCACTTGCACAAGACGTTCTATATTTAGATTCCTTGGCATAGGTGGATAACCATACTGAGAAAACCACCGCTTAATTTCCTTATAACCAAGGTCTACTTTATAAATTTGTTCACTTAAGAATATCGCGAATAACATACCAATTGCTACTCCATCACCATGAGTAATTTCCCCATATCCCATCTCTTTTTCAAGAGCATGTCCTAATGTATGTCCAAAATTCAAGTGAGCACGCACACCTTTTTCAGTTTCGTCTTGCGCTACAATATTTGCTTTTACAGGAATTGCTCGCTGTAATATATAAATTAATTTTTCATCCCGTATATCTTCTAATGTTTTCACTTCTCGCTTTAACCAATGATATAATTCAACATCACCGATAAAAGCATGTTTAATCGCTTCAGCAAATCCTGAACGCCACTCTTTTTCCGGTAATGAATTTAAAAATGGTGTATGATATAGAACTGCTTCTGGCTGATGAAACGCTCCGATCATATTTTTTCCTAGAGGGTGATTAATGGCAACTTTTCCACCAACTGCGCTGTCATGTGCCAGTAACGTTGTTGGAACTTGAATAAAGCGAATACCGCGCATAAATGTCGCCGCAACAAAACCCGCTAAATCACCGATCATTCCTCCTCCAAGTGCAACAACTAAAGAATGTCGATCCATCCCATTTTCAAGCGCTGACGTATGAGCCGCATAAAAGTTTTCAAATGATTTTTCTTTCTCTCCACTTGGAACAACAAATGAAAAAACATGTTTTTCTACTTGCAATGCATCCATAACTTCTTCTAAATGAAATGATGCGACAGATTCATCAGAAATGACCATTACATTAGAAACAGTCGGTTCCATATTTCGAACAAGCGCTGTCAAATGTGACAACGCATCTTTTCCTACATATACATCATACTCTTTAGACTGCGTCTGAATATGTATTTTCTCCATTAAAATTCCCTCGCATATTCATTATGTTTCTTAATATTTTCACGAATACAATCCATACGATCTGCTCCAAATTGTTCCACTAGAGCTACTGCTAGTTCCCATGCAACAACTGCTTCCGCCACAACACTAGCTGCTGGTACAGCACAACTATCAGAACGTTCAATGCTCGCTGAAAAAGATTCTTTCGTATCAATATCAACACTTTGAAGCGGCTTATATAGCGTTGGAATGGGTTTCATGACGCCGCGTACGACAACCGGCATACCTGTTGTCATGCCACCTTCTAATCCACCAGCATGATTTGTTCGTCTCGTATACCCTTTTTCTTGATCCCAAAGAATTTCATCGTGTACTTGACTTCCTGGCTTATGTGCCGCTTCAAATCCAATGCCAATTTCCACACCTTTAAAAGCATTTATACTCATTACTGCCGCTGCTAATTTCGCATCGAGTTTTCGGTCATAATGCACATAGCTCCCTACTCCAATTGGCATTCCCTCTACAATCACTTCAACAATTCCACCAATAGAATCTCCACTTGTTTTTGCATCATCAATTGCCTGCATCATCTTTTTAGATGCTTCCTCATCTAAACAACGAACCGGGGATGCTTCTGTAATTTCTTGTAGTTGTTCTATTGAGTCATATGTAAGCTTTTCTGCCTGCACACCGCCAATTTCAATTACATGTCCAGCAACCTTTACACCTAACTCTGCTAAAAGTCTTTTCGCAACAGCTCCTGCTGCAACTCGAACTGTTGTTTCACGTGCTGAAGAGCGTTCAAGTACATTTCTCATATCACGGTGTCCATATTTAATTGCACCATTTAAATCAGCATGACCAGGTCTCGGTCTTGTAATTTGTCTTTTCATTTCTTTTGCTTCTTGTTCAGTTAACGGATCTACTCCCATAATCTTTGTCCAATGGGTAAAATCTCGATTTTCGACAACGAGTGCAATTGGAGACCCAAGCGTAAGTCCATGTCTAACACCACTGACAATTTGTGCTTGATCTTTTTCAATCTGCATACGTCTGCCACGTCCGTAACCTTTCTGCCTTCTTGCTAATTCTTCATTTATATCATCTGCTACTAAAGATAACCCTGCTGGAATACCTTCCAAAATTGCCGTAAGCTGCGGACCGTGAGATTCACCCGCTGTGATGTATCGCATCGGATATTCCCCTTTTCTTGTAATTATTTTATCCACATTAATGATAGGATGAGGATCTGACCGCTTCTACGCATGAGCGGATGCTCTCTCCCACCTAAAAAGAAAGGTTTTATGTCTTGTTCAAAAGTTATTCTTCCTTCATAGAAGTTTTACTTTATGTATCAATATATCATACCGGGCCTTACTTCGTAACTATTTGAAACTAAAAAAGTGCAAGAAGAGTATTCACACTCTCCTTGCACTTTTCACTATTATCACAGTAATTAAAGCGTTTACAAATTATTTTAAAATAATTAGTAAATCCATTGATTCATTAATTTTGAGTAGTCTACTAATTCTTCTTCTTTAAAGAAAATACCAATCTCACGTTCTGCACTTTCTAGAGAATCAGAACCATGGATAATATTTTTCGCAACTGTTACACCAAAATCGCCACGAATTGTACCTAGTGCCGCTTCATGAGGTCTTGTTTTACCCATCATATTACGAGCAGTATCTACTACACCTTCCCCTTGCCATACCATTGCAAAAACAGGACCAGATGTAATGAAATCTACTAATTCACCAAAGAAAGGTTTTTCTGTGTGCTCAGCGTAATGTTTTCCTGCAATTTCTGGAGTAACTTGCATTAATTTCGCACCAACTAATTGAAAGCCCTTTTTCTCAAAACGAGCTACAATTTCCCCAATGAAGGCACGTTGTACGCCGTCTGGTTTTACCATTAGAAATGTTTTTTCCATAAAAAATCTCTCCACTTCTGAATTATGTATGTAATTGTATATCCCCACACACATATTAACACCCTTATCACAATTGTGCAATAGTTTTGAAATAGAGAGATTTTTTTATTTGTAAAAGAAAGTCATTAAAATTTTCGTTTTCCAATATACTTTGCAACATTTTGCAACGCATATTTTGCCTGTCCACGTGGCAAAGGTTTTATTACCTCTAATGCTTTATGTAAATAACGTTCACTAAATGCAAATGCCCGATCAATTGCTGGACTTGTTTTAATATCATGAATAATTTCTTTCATCTCACTTGCAGTTGTATTTTCATGTACGGATACAATTTTTGCACGAAGCTCTGGATCTTCCATTGCATACAAAGCTGGAAGTGTGACATTTCCTTGCAATAAATCTCCACCAGCAGGTTTTCCTAATTTTTCTTCTGTTGAAACGAAATCTAAAATATCATCAATAATTTGATACGACATTCCAACAAAATAACCATACCAAAACAAACGATTTACAGTATCACGACTTGCCCCAGAAGCAATGGCTCCCAACTGACAACTAGCCGCAATCAACAATGCTGTTTTTCTCTTAATTCGTCGTAAATACGTTCTTAAATTTTGATTATAATCATACTTATCCTTAATTTGTTCGATTTCACCCTTACACACTTCCAAAATTGTATACGACAATGCCTGGTGAGCTTCTGGAACTTCTAAATTCGTAATGCACTCTAGAGACTTTGCAAACAAATAATCTCCCGTATACATCGCAATACGATCTCCCCATTTTGCATTTACAGTTGCACTACTTCTTCGTAAGAGCGCTGCGTCAATTACATCATCATGAACAAGCGAAGCCATATGGATGAGCTCTAGAGCAACTGCAACATGTTTAATTGCATCTAACTTGTAGTCTCCGAATTTCCCCGCAAGTAGCACAAATACAGGACGAATTCGTTTACCACCAGCTTCGATAAGCTGTAATGCCGCATCTTCTATTAGTTGTTGCTCTGAGGCAACAACCTTTTTTAATTCTTTTTCTATTACATCAATATCCGATCGTAAAAAAGAGTACATAAGTTGTAACTTCATATTGTTCACCTTAACCTAAAAACGTCTTTTTTCTATTTTAATTTCGGTTTTAATCCTAAGTGCATAGCTGCTACACCAAAAGTAAATGGTTTCACTTGCACATGCTCAAGTCCTGCCGATTCAAACATCTTCGCTAATTCTTTCATCCCTGGGAATGTGCTAGCAGACTCCTGAAGCCATGAATATTCCTTATAGCTTTTTGCAAACATTTTGCCAAACAAAGGCATAATGTATTTGAAATACAAAATATACATCTGGCGAAAACCAATCATCGTTGGTTGAGATGTTTCTAAACAAATCACTTTCCCGCCTGGCTTTACTACTCGCTTCATTTCTTTTAATACGTGCATATAATCAGGAACATTACGAAGACCAAATCCGATTGTTACATAATCAAATGTACCATCTTCAAATGGAAGTTCCATCGCATTCCCATGCATAAGTTCCACATGCTTTAAATTTAAAGCTTCTACTTTCTCTTTTCCAACAGATAGCATATTTTCACTAAAGTCTAATCCATATACTTTCCCAGTCGTTCCAACAGCATCAGCAAGTGCAATTGTCCAATCAGCAGTTCCACAACACACATCTAACGCCTTGCTTCCAGGCTGTACATCCATAATTCGCATCGTTTCTTTTCGCCATGCTTTATGCCTTTGAAAACTTATAACTGAATTCATTACATCGTATTTATCAGAGATTTTTTCAAATACGTCATGTACTCTTTCTTCTTTTGATTGTTGCATGCGCTTACCCTTCTTCCAATATAAAATTGCTTATGTTTTCAATTTATCTTGTAATGCGGAAACTATCTCATCAATTTCTTTATGGCTTTGAAGAAATGATTTTTCTTGTTCATCCATTTTTTTCAACCACTCTGTAAAGACCGTTTCCACATTTCTGTCATCATCATTTGATAGAGTTGCTTGAACCGCTTGAAAAACAGGTGCAGTTTTTCTTTTAGCATGCAATTGATACTCTTTTTGAAGACGCTTATTCCCTAGCATATACGCTATAAACGGTTTCCAATGTGATAAATGAAAATGATCACATGTTTTTTGTAAAAGTGCCGATTCGATTGTCATAACACTTTTGACTACTTCATCAGCTGTTTCATATGCCCTCTGATATAACATAATTTTATGTTCATTAATTTCTTTAATCCCTTCGGCAAGTGCACGAATTAATACAATATCACAATTCATTGAAAGTAAATAATAATACAATCCACTATAGTAATCACCTGCAAGTACTGTAAGCTGACGACGCTTATGAAATCCACTTGCTTCTTCATCTGCTTTGTTTGATACTTTTTCATGTGTATCAAGAGCGATTTGTACAAGCATAATCGTTAAAACATAGTGATCAATTTGTTCTTTATGTAAATTTGCATTTTTTAAAGCAGCGTATAAAAGCACTACCTTTTCTTCATCAATAAATGGTTCTTCAATATAGTTTATAAAATAAGGATGGCGCAGTTTTGATAGCAACTGCTCCTTTATATCCGCATACCCTCCGTAGATGTCACACACAAAAAATCACCCTTGTTTTCTAATTCATAAAACCTATTATAACACATACATTCTATTTTCTATAACCAAAACTTGGGGAATCAAGATAAACCATACGTTAGATTTCTATTCATACAATACGCATAAAAAACAAAAACTCATTCACCTATAAGTTTATGGACAGCTATCAAAATATATGTAATTTTTTAAAGACTATATCTCTCACTCCATAAACACACATTAAAATGGAATTCTCATCTCTCCTTGCTCATTATAAGAATTTAGATTTCACAGGCAGTAATCCCCACCTAGTTTTGTTGGATACAGACAGTATTTCCTACAAACAACCGGAATCAAAAGTAAAATAATATAAATAAAAAAGAAAAGCAGTTTCCCGCTTTCCTTTACTTTGCCTTAATAAAAGACAAAATTTCGCTACGTGCCGCTGCATCATTTTCTAACACACCGCGCACTGCTGTAGTTACCGTTTTTGCACCAGGCTTTTTCACACCGCGCATTGTCATACACATATGCTCCGCTTCAACAACTACCATAACACCATGTGGTTCTAGCACTTCCATAATAGAATTAGCCACTGTTGACGTAATACGTTCTTGAAGTTGTGGACGACGTGCAATTGTATCTACAGTACGAGCTAATTTACTTAAACCTGTTACTTTTCCACCACGTGGAATATATGCAACATGAGCAACTCCGTAAAACGGAACAAGATGGTGCTCACACATCGAATAAAATGGAATATCTTTTACTAATACAAGCTCCTCGTGCTCTTCTCCAAACACTTTATGCAAATGCTCCTTTGGATCTTCATGCATACCTGAAAATACTTCTGCATACATTTTCGCAACACGTTTCGGTGTATCAAGTACTCCCTCACGATTTGGATCGTCTCCAATTGCCTCTAGAATAAGACGCACTGCTTGCTCGATTTGTTCTAAGTTAACTTTTGCCATCCGCTTAACCCTCCCGAAAAACCTAAAAGTGATACGAACACATTCTAGCATATTTATGATTTTAAAAGCAAAAAGAAGAGTTTCCAAAAAGGAAACTCTTCTTCCCTGTTAATATGTAAGGATTATTTAACCGCATCTTTTAACGCTTTACCAGGTTTGAATGCAGGTACTTTACTTGCAGCGATTTCAATTTCCTCACCAGTTTGTGGGTTGCGTCCTTTACGAGCCGCACGCTCACGAACTTCGAAGTTACCGAATCCGATCAATTGTACTTTATCACCTTGTTTTAAAGCTTCTAAGATAGAATCAAAAACAGCGTCAACTGCTTTTGTTGCGTCCTTTTTAGAAAGGGAACTTGCTTCTGCAACAGCATTGATTAAATCTGTCTTGTTCATGCCATTCACCTCCTCCCAAAGATAAGACTGTATAATGATCATAAAATGAGTCTTACTTTCATTTGTAGGCAATTTTTACAAATTCTATACTACAAAGATGTAGATAAATCATTATCAACGCCTATATTATACGATTCTCCTGTATAATTCAATATTTTTAAAGAAATTGTTACCTCGAAAATGTGAAAAAACGATGAAACTTGACAATATGCTACAAAATATTAGATAATGACTATTTCTTTTCTCCCCTCCGCCTATCTTCCTCACTTTTCTCTGAATCTTGAGACTGGAGTCTTACAGACTACAAATAGCGGGATAAAAAAGCAAAAACCCCCTGCTCGAGGGGGGGGTCCTTATAAAATAATGGCAATCAATCCGCCAGATCCTTCGTTAATAATTCTTTCTAGCGTTTCTTTTAATTTGTAACGAGCATTTTCAGGCATTAAAGATAATTTTGCTTGAATTCCTTCTCGAACAATTGAACTAAGCGAGCGTCCAAAGATATCAGAATTCCATATAGAAAGCGGATCATCCTCAAAATCTTGCATTAAGTAGCGGACAAGCTCTTCACTTTGCTTTTCAGTGCCAATAATTGGCTCAAATGTAGATTCAACATCAACTTTAATCATATGAATAGACGGTGCAACTGCCTTTAATTTCACACCGAATCGCGATCCATGACGAATAATTTCTGGCTCATCTAGGCTCATATCAGCTAAGGCCGGCGCAGCTACGCCATATCCTGTTTGTTTGACCATTCTTAAAGCCTCTGAAACTTGATCATACTCCGTTTTTGCATGAGAAAAATCAAGCATAAGCTTTAATAAATGATCTTTCCCTCTAATTTCTACACCTACAACTTCTTTTAATATTTGATCGTACAATTCATCTGGTGCATATAAATCAATCTCTGCAACGCCCTGCCCCATATCAATCCCAGCTAAACTCGCTCGATCAATAAACTCATATTGACTAAATTGCCAAACAACACGATCTACATCACGAAGCCTTTTTATATCTTTAACTGTCTCTTGAACAGCTTCTTGATAACTTTGACGTAACCAATGTCCCTCATTTAATACCATAACCCAGCTTGGTAGATTCACATTCACTTCCAAAACAGGGAATTCAAATAAAGCTTCACGAAGTACATTGTAAACATCTGTTTCTCTTAAACTCTCCACACTCATTGCTAATACAGGAATATCATGCTCCTCTGATAAACTTTGACGTAACTGTTCTGTATCTGGATGATACGGCTGTACTGTATTAATAATCATGATAAACGGTTTACCCACTTCTTTTAACTCATTGATAACACGTTCTTCTGCTTCTATATAATCTCGTCTTGGAATTTCTCCAATCGTTCCATCAGTTGTAATGACAACCCCAATAGTAGAATGTTCTTGAATCACCTTACGCGTTCCAATTTCAGCAGCCTCATGAAACGGGATGGGTTCTTCATACCAAGGTGTATTAATCATGCGTGGGCCATTCTCATCTTCATATCCTTTCGCTCCAGGAACCGTATAACCAACACAATCTACTAATCGAATATTTACTTCAAGACCGTCATCAACATGGATGGAAACCGCTTGGTTTGGAACAAATTTCGGTTCTGTTGTCATAATCGTACGTCCAGCAGCACTTTGAGGTAATTCATCTTGTGCTCGCTGACGATCTGAATCATTTTCGATATTCGGAATAACAACAAGCTCCATAAATTTTTTAATAAACGTTGATTTTCCTGTTCGAACAGCTCCTACAACCCCTAAATAAATATCACCGCCTGTGCGCTCAGCAATATCTTTAAAAATATCGACCTTTTCCAAGTGATTCCCTCCCTCAAAATTTTTGGGAATAATCCAATTTGTATTCACATACAATATCCTTCACTGATGTCTCCTATCATATGAAATAACATAAAAATATTCTAGAAGTGTGGACAATATATCATATGATTTTGTCCTAAATTCATATGACTATTTAAAAAGAACTTTTTGTTTGCATCATAAGTTGTAATACATGAAAAAACCTTTCTTCTAGAACTTATTCGCTAGAAGAAAGGTTCATGACTTATCATTTAAAAAAAATTGGTTCTCCGTTTCTTACTGTATACGGTAAAGAGTATGCGGGCACAAATGGTGTATCTTTTAAAAGCATATTACGAATATCTTCCCCCTCTTTCAACTTTTCTCCGTTTTTTTGTAACATTTCATATAAATCCATTCGATAATCAACAAAAATCTCCCCTTTTTCATTAATTACAAGCGGCAATCCCTTTCCAGAATATGGGCTTGTCACTTGAGGTACATCTTTATATCCCATCTTTTTGAAATCTAGCTCATAAACACCATCTGCAATAACCTTTTTAAAAGGAGGATATTGATGTTCATCACGATACATTTGCAATTTCAACTTAACATCCCGAATTTGTTCTGCCATTCTTACATCGATTAATTTTACCGTTGGATTTGTTTCTACATCTACTAATACATATTGATATACACCACCACTTTCATATGCATTTCCAGGTGCTTCTTGTATATAACGTGGTGCAATTTTTTGAAAATCAATTGGATATTTTTGATAAATTGGTGTGCTCATATCACGCGTTTTAATTGGCAATAAACCATTATTTTGTTCCTTATATGTATTGACTGCCTTTTGTACAGCTTGCAGCTGATCTTCATAAGGGACAGCATTCTGTTTCATATTTTCTCTAGGATACATACATCCTGACAAAAGGCTTATACAACAAAATATTAAAATAATATAGTTTTTTTTCACAGACAATCCATCCTTTATTTTCTCGCTCACATCTATTAAATCTTGTTTATTCATTTCCACCTACCTCCCCACAATCTATTTGAAAACAAAGAGTGGCGATTATTCATTCTTATTGTTCGACTGGCCCACTAAATACAACGAGAAAAATAACAATCCCAGATACAACCATAAGTGTATAAGCAACCAGCGCTGTAATACCTTTCAAAATTTTATTCTTTATTTTATGCCTACTTAATAAAATAAAAGCTACTGCAATAAACATGAATCCCATTGCTCCTAAAGAAAACCACATTTTTATAAGTCCTTCAGACATATACACACCCCTTAATTATCAATCTATTTTTATACTATTTTAACAAATTAAAAATTTTAAACAAATAGAAAAATAATATAAGACCATTCTTTTTAGCTGGTAGAGAGCATCCGGCCATACATAGAAGCGGTGAAGGCACTGAAAAAGTGTTTGCTTTGAAAAAATAACACGAATTTTATCAATATGTTGAAAAGAAAAAGGAGTCCATTACCTGTATATAGTAGGTGATGAACTCCTTTTTCTTATAAAATAGACTTTTTCAGTGGCCTAAGAAGCGGTTAGATCCTTTTTCTGCCCCATGCCAAGTGAAAACAGAGGGAGAAAGCGGGTGGAGACTTCCTTTTATTTTCACAGCTGAGACTTATATGTTGGAGAATATTTATGTATACGTACAAATTGAAAAAAACGGCAGAAAGCGTTTCTTTTCGGGCGGGAGAGAGCATCCGACCATGCATAGAAGCGGTCAGACCCTCTTCCTGTCCATGCCAAGTGAAAACAAATAGATAAAATGAGTGTAGGTCACCTTTCGTTCTTCATAATGGTGAATTATATATTGAAAAATCAAAATGTAAATAAAAAAACAAAAATAAAACCGAAGCGAATGTATCATCTTCGCTTCGGTTGACCAAATACGCCCACAAACAGCCCCAATCCCATTTCTTCATAGCTATCGTATGCAATCCTCGAACCCTTTGTTTCGCATGCTTTATTTTTTAAACATTTTACTTAACGAGCTAAAGTCTGTTGGCATATTATTATTAATAATCGCTTTTACAATTTGATCTTCTTGCTCTTTTGGTACCTCTCGCCCTGCCATTACTGCGACCTGATGGATTAATTGACGTAGTACTTTCTCATCGCGTAAATTTGCATTTTGTACAGATGATGCTAATTTAAAAATATCGTCTTTATTTACTTTCGCTTCTTTTTCAATATTATTGAAAATGTTATTATCCATTTTCTTCACCCTCTCTTCAAGTTACAATCCATCGTATGCAAAAAGAAATAAATGGTGAAAAAACCCAGAAAAACAAAAAGCTGTATACGTGCTTTTTTCACGCATACAGCTTTTATTTACAATAAATCAGGTATCGCTTCAACTTCATGTTTACGAACACGCCCCATCAATGACCCTACTGCATCTTTCACATTATTTCCATTGAATAGTACATCATATAACGCTGCCGTAATTGGCATTTCAACTTTCATTTTCTCAGCCATCTCATATGCAGCTTTCGTTGTTCGTACACCTTCAACTACCATACCCATACTATCTAATACTTCTTCTAATGAATATCCTTTTCCAAGCATATTTCCCGCACGCCAATTTCGGCTATGGACACTTGTACAAGTTACAATCAAGTCACCCATTCCCGTTAAACCAGCAAATGTTAATGGATTACCACCCATCTTTCTTCCTAAACGAGCGATTTCCGTTAAACCACGTGTCATAAGAGCTGCTTTTGCATTATCACCTAATCCAAGGCCATCCGTTATACCCGCGGCTAGTGCAATAATATTTTTTAATGCCCCACCGAGCTCTACTCCGACAATATCAGGATTCGTATATACTCGGAAATAACTATTCATAAACAAGTCTTGTACTTCTTCAGCTGATTCCATACGTTTAGCAGCTGAAGTAACAGTTGTCGCTTGACGAAGCCCTACCTCTTCCGCATGGCTTGGTCCTGATAGGACAACAACATCACGAATAAGATGCGCTGGAATTTCTTCTTCAATCATTTCTGAAATACGTTTTGAAGTTCCCGGTTCAATCCCTTTACTTGCATGAATCCAAGTAATTGGCTGTGAAACAATTTCTTTCATATTTTGCAATACTTCCCGGTACGCTTTCGTTGGCACGACTAAAAGTACTGTATCTACATCTACTAATGCCTCTTCTAAAGAAGAGTAGGCTACGATTGTGCTTGGCAATGTAATTCCTGGGAGATACCGGCTGTTCTCATGTTTCATATTGATTTCATCCATGAGCTCAGAACGATTTCCCCAAATACGTACATCATGACCATTGTCAGCTAATACCATCGCTAACGCTGTGCCCCAGCTACCTGCTCCTACTACTGTGATTTTTTTCATAAAATCACATCCTCTCCATTAGTCTCTTGCTCTAGAAATAATTCGGATTGGCGTTCCTACGAAGCCAAACGACTCACGCAAACGATTCTTTAAGAAGCGCTCATATGAAAAGTGCATTAATTCTGGATCATTTACAAATACAACAAATGTTGGTGGTTTCACCGCGACTTGCGTTGCGTAGAAGATTTTCAAACGTTGTCCATTATGCGTTGGTGTTGGATTCATTGCAACAGCATCCATAATCACGTCGTTTAATACGTTTGTTTGTACACGAATACTATGACTTTCATTAACTTCATTAATAACTGGTAATAATGTCTGTGTACGTTTTTTCGTTTTCGCAGATAAGAATACAATCGGTGCATAATCCAAGAAT
Organism: Bacillus sp. 05T22; assembly: GCF_056396765.1. Classification (NCBI taxonomy): domain Bacteria; kingdom Bacillati; phylum Bacillota; class Bacilli; order Caryophanales; family Bacillaceae; genus Bacillus; species Bacillus sp. 05T22. The sequence continues at coordinate 26,899 of NZ_JBFTMC010000010.1, read as the reverse complement.
TGGAAGTGCGCACGAATATTTTCTTCAAATGCCTTCATTGTCTTTTCATCTTTTTTTACTGCGTCCCACTTATTCACAACGATAATAACTGCTCGTCCTGAGTCATGTGCATAACCAGCAATTTTTTTATCTTGTTCAATAATTCCTTCTTCACCRTCTAAAACGACTAAAACAACGTCAGAWCGTTCAATCGCTCTCAATGCACGAAGTACACTATACTTTTCWGTACTYTCGTATACTTTCCCTTTTTTACGCATCCCCGCCGTATCAATAATAACGTAATCTTGACCATCTTTACTATATGGTGTATCAACAGCATCACGGGTCGTTCCTGCTACGTTACTTACAATTACACGCTCTTGACCAAGCAATGCATTTACAAGTGATGATTTCCCTACATTTGGACGCCCAATTAATGAGAAACGAATTGTTTCGTCATCATATGCCTCTTCTTCAATCTTAGGGAAATGCTTTGCTGCTTCATCTAATAAATCACCTAAACCTAATCCGTGTGTACCTGAAATTGGGAATGGCTCACCAAATCCTAATGCATAGAAATCATAAATATCATTACGCATCTCTGGATTATCAACCTTATTCACCGCTAGTACAACCGGCTTTTTAGAACGATATAAAATCTTTGCTACTTCTTCATCTGCAGCTGTTACACCATCACGGCCATTTGTCATAAAAATGATAACATCCGCTTCATCAATCGCAACTTCCGCTTGTTGACGAATTTGTGTCAAAAACGGCTCGTCTCCAATATCAATTCCACCTGTATCAATAATGTTAAATTCATGATTTAACCATTCTCCCGCACTATAAATACGATCTCGCGTTACGCCTGGGATATCTTCTACAATTGAAACTCTCTCTCCAACAATTCTATTGAAAATAGTAGATTTCCCTACGTTCGGGCGTCCTACTATTGCCACTACTGGTTTCGGCATATAATTTCATCCTTTCAACTTGCTTCTGTTTATTATGTAAAAAACCCTTCTTTGTGCAAGAAGGGATTTGCATTCCAGAATATTTCTCATCGTATCAAAACATCTCATATTATAACACACGTTACTAATGTTTCACAATAATATATACATTCTCTTGTAAGCGGTGTGCAATACCGTCTAAAATCGCTTCTAAATTATTTGCTACAAATTCCATTTCTTCTTTTGAGTCACAAGTAAATAAAGGTGCTCCCCCAGCAAACTTTTCTGGCGTCGTTGTAATTACAGCAAGAATATAGCTTTCTAACATCATTGTATATCTCCCCTTCCTTTTGGGGCCTCTGATGACATATGAACCGCACTTTCTAATGTTGGTACATTCCCTATTACTGCAATCGCTTTTTTTACATCTTGATCTTGCGGGAGTACAAATACCCCTACTCTTCCATCTTCTAAATCGCGCTTAGCTAAGGGGACTAACGCCGGGGTTCCAGAATCTCTAAATATGCCTAATGCAACCGATACATCATGCAAGATTGCTTGTCGTTGTCCAAGATTGGAGATTGTTACTCTTGCGTCAATAGACTTAGGCTTTAAAATAAAGCCCATTCCATACTTCATAATTTCTTCTTGCCTTGCGGGCAATCCAATATTCATAATATAAATATTATCAATATATAGTCCTGCTCCCTCAAAGTGGAGAGGAACATGCTCAATGTCTACAAGATCATGTAACCTTTTACCAGACATCAATATTTTGGCAATAAAGAATCCCGCTGTGCCAGCAACTACACCAGCTATCCACGAATGAAACCCTATATATGTAAATGTTGTCACAAATGCTGTTAACATCGCTAAATAGTTGCGACTTTCAAATACAAGAGCTATCCCCTCAATATATGTGTTTCCACGCGGTACAAGCTCATACCCATCTAATTGCTGCAGTGTATTCCTTTCCATATTTCGAACATCTCGAAATTGAGACGCAGCTAATGTTAAGAAAGTAATCGCTGAAAAATCCTTCTTCAAAATGGATGGAATAGCAATTGCTCCTAAAGCTGCTGCAATTAATCCCATAGCAATGTGAATGATTTTTCCATGTAAACGTGTCGGATACTGCCTCGTATCTGTACGAAGCATCAAAATTCGCGTTACTGTTCCAGCAATGACGCCACATAAAATGGCTGGTGTATATTCAGTCATGTATTACCCTYGCCTTTCTTTTACATGTTTTTTTCTAAATTGTCCTCTATACGCCGATAATTTTGCGATATAAGACATCATCATAACCAGTAGTGTAGAAACAGCAATGATATCAAAGAATGTCAAACCACCAAATTCGTATGGGAAATGAAGCCTGCGAAAAATAAATGTTACCAATATTTCTCCTTGTAGTGCTCCGGCATATAAAGAACATAGACGCAATAGACGATCTCGATGTAATAAAATTGATGCATATACAAGAGTACCGCTTAACATAAAAATTCTATCAATAACAATCCAAATCGGATCATACACCTCTAATAAATGAAAGCTTGTATATAGCATAGCAATGATAAGTGCCGACAATAAGGCATACATTTTTTTCCACACAGAATATAGAGCAATCCCCAAAAAGGAAATAATACCGAGTATAAGAGCGTTTATTGATACAGTGAAAGAAGCAATAGATACCGTTATCTGTGAACAAATAATAAATATTAATATAGCAGCACTAACTTTCCAACGAATTTCATCTTTTTTCAAAAAAAACGTTGTAACAACCCAGCCCACCCACGCTAAAAAATAAAAATAACTTCCATCCATATTTTCTCCTCCTATCATTTCCATTATGGGAACTTTTTATAAAAACTAATCCTTTTCTTCTTTTTGCATAGTTTTTCTTATAACAGCAACACTTTCTATTAAGGAGGTGTAGATAACGATGGGAAAAGACCGCCAAGAAAAGAAACTAAAACAGTCGCGCCGTGTCGAGTCTGACCGCGACCAATCGCTGCAATATCCTGGAGCAACGAGTCTTGATACACCAGAACAAGCTCGCAAGCAAAATCAGCATTAAACAAAATGAAAAAACAGCCGACATCGGCTGTTTTTTCATTTCCCCACAATTCATTATGTTATTAATCCATTTTCCAACGCTTTCTTTATTGCTTCTACACGATTAGAAACTTGGAGCTTAGTATATATATTAATAATGAGAGTACTTTTCCCAGCTCCATTCGGACCAAGAAAACATAGAATTTCACCTTCCCATACAGAAAATGAAATATTAGATAGTGCTTTAAAAGTTTCATAGCACTTCGTTACTTTATCCACTTCAATAATCTTATTCATTTCATTCCATCTTCCCCTTTCCTCTTCATTGTACAAGGCGGGTACAAAAAAAAATCAACCGAACGGTTGATTTTTTTTTCTTATCTTATTCTGATTTATAAATAACCTGCAAAAAAACTTAAAAAACATTACCTATTGCTATAGCGCATCGTATCAATCCCACGTTGCGATAACCAATGATACGTGTCACCCTTCACAATAAGCGGCACTCGCTGAAGCTCAGAGAGTGTTCTCGCTCCAAGAGCCGTCATTATAAATTGTAAATCTGTATGTAAAAGTTCTATTTCATCCATTAATTTCTGGGTACCATCATTCATCAATATACGTAAAAAATATCCGGCAAAAGCAGTCGCCTGTGCCCCCAGGGCAATCGCTTTTGCTATATCCAGTGCAGTTTGTATACCACCAGATGCAATAAGAGAGAGGTTTTTATTTGTAGAGGATGCTTCTATGATTGAAGCTGCCGTCTGAATGCCCCAATCGTTAAAATAAGAAAGCATTCGCTTCCTTCGCTCATTTTCAACTGCAGCAAAATTTGTGCCACCATAACCACCAACATCTACAGCCGTAACACCAACATTAGTTAGCTGCTGTACCGTTTCTTTACTCATACCAAAACCTACTTCTTTTACTATAACTGGAACCGGAGAACTTGTAACAATTTGTTCAATCCGCTCTAATACGCCTGTAAAATCCCGATCACCTTCTGGCATCGTTAGTTCTTGAATGACATTCAAATGAATTTGCAAAGCATTCGCTTCAACCATATCAACCGCTCGTTTTGCCTGTTCAACGCTCGCTTCACTACCCAAATTTGCAAAAACGATTCCATTTGGATTTACCTTTCGAACAATTCGATAAGAAGATGCTTCTGTTTCATCTTTTAACGCAGCCATTTGAGAACCAACAGCCATCGCAAGGTTGTGATGCTTAGCCACGTGTGCTAACTGTTCATTAATATGTAATGTGTGATCTCCACCACCACCAGTCATCGCATTGATAAAAATCGGCGAACTTAATGAAAGTTCGCCGATTTCCGTTTCAAATGTAATGCTTTCATAACTTGRATTTGGCAAGCTTTGATGGACAAAAGCAATGTCATGAAAGCCATGTATACGAGACTGTCCGGTGGAAAGAGCGTATTCAATATGTTCTAATTTTCGTTTTGCCCTTACCACTTGTACCCCTCTTTATTTCTTTAATTTTTTCAGTTGTTCACCAATAATATCACTAAATTGGAAAGTTGCAGACTCGGAAGTCGGCTCATATTGGCTATAATCTTCTGTTTCATTATTTTCTTCAACAGCTTCTTTTATACTTAAAGAAATGCGTTTTTCTGCTGCATGTACTTCAAGTACTTTCACTTTCACTTCTTGTCCCATTTCTAATACTTCATTTGGATTTTTTACGTGACGATTTGCAATTTGTGATACATGCACAAGTCCTTCTACACCTGGTAAAATTTCAACGAAAGCACCAAATGTAACAATTCGTTTCACTATACCTTCTCGAATATCACCCGCTTTAACTTCAGCAGAAACGTTTTCCCAAGGTCCTGGCTGAGCCGCTTTAATCGATAAAGAAATACGCTGCGTATCTGCATCAACCGATAATACTTTGACTTTTACACTTTGTCCTTGTGTTAACACATCAGAAGGCTGTTCAACGCGGTCATGAGAAATTTGTGAAATGTGTACTAAACCATCTACATCACCAACATTCACAAAAGCACCAAAGTCAGTTAATCGCTGAACTGTACCTTCCACAACGTCTCCTTCTTTTAAAGAAGAAATCGCTTCTTTTTTCTTTGATTCTAATTCTTGTTCTACAACTGCTTTATGTGAAAGAATAACACGATTTTTTTCACGATCTAATTCAACAATTTTCACCGCTAATGTTTTTCCTTTATAATCAGTAAAATCTTCTACATAGTGCATTTCTACAAGTGAAGCTGGAATAAATCCACGGACACCAAGATCCACAACTAAACCACCATTCACAATATCTTTTACAGTAACATCAAAAACCTCACCTGAAGTGAATTTTTCTTGCAACTCTACCCATGCTTTTTCTGCATCAACAGCACGTTTCGATAATACAAGATCATCATCTTCTAATTTAATAACTTTTAATTCAAGATTTTGATCTAATTTTACAACATCGCTCGCTTTTTCAATATGAACGTTAGCTAATTCACTAATCGGAATAACGCCATCTGTTTTGTATCCAACATTTACAAGAACTTGTTTTTCTTCAACCTTTGTTACAGAACCTGTAACAACGTCACCCACTTGTAATGCTTTTGAATCCACAACTTCTTCATTCATTTTTTCTACCATGGAAATACCTCCCTACAGAATTGACAAAGCTTTTTTATGTATATACGAAATGAAAACAAATGTTTTCATTTGCATGTTATAAGAAATTTTTAGCATATACTCGCTTCCAATACATACAACAACCTATTTTTTGCTATACACTTCATAGAAGATATAGAAGCCTATATAAATAGTATACAGCAAAATCTCCTTGAATAAAGTATGTTTTAAAATATAATAGCGAATATATTCTGACAGTTCCTCTTCTTTTACTAACTTCTTACAAATTGACTTATTTGTCAAGGAAAGTGTTTCACTATTCTCTGTTATACCAATATTTTTAAAATAAAAAAAGAAAGAGGATTCCCTCTTTCTTTATTTTGCAAACGCTCCAGAAACAATATCCATAATTCTTTGGACAACTTCTTCAATTGATAAAGAAGTTGTATCTAACTCCAATGCATCATCCGCTTTTTTTAACGGAGAAACTTCGCGCTCTGAATCTAATTTATCACGCTTGGCAATTTCTTTTTTCAATTGCTCCAAACTAGAAGCGAAGCCTTTCTTCGTATTTTCAAGGTGTCTACGCTCCGCTCTCTCTTGAACAGAAGCAAGCATAAAAATCTTCACTTCCGCATTAGGTAGCACATGCGTACCAATATCACGACCATCCATTACCACCCCGCCCTTTTCTGCTAGAGCTTGTTGGCGGCGCACCATCTCTTCGCGAACAAGACGATGCTTGGCAACAATTGATACGCGATTTGTTACATTCGGTGTACGAATCGCTTCAGATACATCCTTGCCGTTTAAGAAAACTAGTTGTGTATTTTCACCTTGCTGAAAATCAATATTCACATTTTTTAAAACTTCCATTAAACTTTCTTCATTTTCAATATCTACATTTTGTTCCAGCGCAGCGTATGTAAGCGTACGATACATTGCACCTGTGTCAATATAGACATAAGAAAGTTCTTTCGCAACAACCTTTGCAACTGTGCTTTTTCCAGCAGCTGCTGGACCATCTATCGCAATTGAAATTCGTTTATCCACTGTAACACCTCATTTTTTTCACTTATAAAACAAAATGAAAAGCAGGTACAAATCCCCTGCTTCTCTATACTTGTTTCATACCGATTAAATCCTCAATTATTGTAGCACAATCCTCACTAGAAGAAAATGAAAACTACTTATTGACTTGTAAAATATCAGTTATATTTTCACTTGTAACTCCTTCATAATAAACGATTTTTGATAAATATTTCACTGTGGATTCTTGCATGAAAAGCAATTGAATAATGCAGAGACAAATAAATTGAATCAATAATATACGAATTAAAGCTCCCTCAATTTTTTTCAAAGAAATATCCTCTTTTCATTTTTCTCACTCATTCTAACAACTCACAATAAAAAAATTAAGAATCCATTCCCTTTAATTATTTCCAATATAAAGTAGTCAACTTTATTTTCATTTCTAATACAAACTTTTATACATTTCCATTGTCGAATCTAGTAAAAACATGGTATGTTCTAAATGTATTTTTTGACTAGAAAGGGGTATAAGCATTGAAAAAAATCCTAGTTTTACACACAGGTGGAACAATCGCAATGGAGGAAGATAAAGAAACTGGGGTTGTACAACCAGGGGAACAAAATCCTCTTTTAAAATTCATTCCAAATTTAACGGATGATATTGATTTAATTGTTGAAGATGTCTTTCATCTTCCATCTCCTCATATGACTCCTAGCGAGATGTTACAATTACAAATCATCATTGACGAAAGAGTAAAACATGAAGATATCCATGGTGTTGTCATTACACATGGTACAGATACATTAGAGGAAACCGCATACTTTTTAGATTTAACTGTACAAGCGAACATTCCAATCGTTGTAACAGGTGCAATGCGCTCTAGCAATGAATTGGGTGCTGACGGCTTATATAACTTTTTATCAGCTGTAAAGGTTGCAAGTAGCAGCGAAGCGCTTGGAAAAGGTGTTCTTGTCGTGTTAAACGACGAAATTCACTGTGCAACAAATGTAACAAAAACACATACAAGTAATGTTGCAACATTCCAAAGCCCTCAATACGGACCAATCGGTATGGTGACAAAACGCGGCGTTGTCTTCCATCACGCTCTCGTCCATCATGAAACATACATGGTTGGGCAAATTTCTAAAAATGTTGTTGTGTTAAAGGCATACGCTGGTATGGATGATACATTATTAGCAGCAATTGAAAACCTACCGGTCGATGGGATTGTAATCGAAGCACTTGGTCAAGGTAATTTACCACCACGAACGCTTTCTAGTTTACAGCGCTTAATAATTAAAGGAATTCCAATTGTTCTCGTTTCCCGCTGCTTTAATGGAATTGTCCAAGACGTATATTCCTATGAGGGTGGAGGAAAACAATTAAAAGATATGGGAATTGTTTTCACATACGGTTTAAATGCCCAAAAAGCTCGTATTAAACTACTTGTTGCTTTAGAATGTACTCATTCTAAAGATAAAATCCAGCAAATGTTTATGCACAATTAAAAAATAAGCTGTCGAAAAATTCGACAGCTTATTTTTGTTCTCTTGATACAACTGTTTGTGTAATTGCTCCACCATGAAATCTTCCATTCTCAATAAAAATTTCATTCGCATTATTTCCAGCTGCAATAACACCCGCAATAAAGATATTCTCCACATTCGTTTCCATTGTTTCTTCTGTATACATTGGGCGCCCTGTTTCTTTATCAATTTCTACTCCTATTTTTGTTAAGAAACTATGATCTGGATGGTACCCCGTCATCGCAAACACAAAATCATTTTGAATCGTAAATGACTCTCCGTTACTTGTATACGTAAGTGTATGTTCGGTAATTTCTTTTACGTGAGCATGAAACTGAATTTGAATCGTGCCATTACGCACTAACGCTTCAAATTCAGGTAAAATCCACGGCTTAATACTCTGCGAATATTCTCCCCCGCGATATAACACCGTTACACGTGCTCCAGTTTTTACAAGTTCGAGCGCAGCATCTACACTTGAATTTTTCCCTCCTATTACAACTACATCTCGGTCAAAATAAGGATGTCCTTCTTTAAAATAATGAGATACTTTCTCCAATTTTTCTCCAGGAACGTTCATATAGTTTGGATTATCATAATATCCCGTTGCCACTACGATATATTTCGCAGCGTATGTTTCCGTATTCCCATCACGCTTCGTCGTACTTACTCTAAAGAAGTCCCCATCTTTTTGCACTTGTTCTACGCGTTCAAATGCATACTTGGTTCACTCCTAGTCTTCTGCCTCAATCTCTATTTATTACAAAACAAGAAAAAACCTACTTTCAGCAGTAAGCACCTATCTTTATTGTATTCATTTTTCATATATTTGTCATCTAAACGATACATACATTCGATAGACGTCCGCTAAAAATTGTCTAAATCGGATTCCTTGTTGTCCCAATACATTTTCTGGATCAATCTTTCTCTTCGGATCGAGTTTTTTATGAGATACAATATCTGTTTTAGGATTCAAATTGAATGTATGACATAAATAGGCATGGTACCATGTAAATCGCGTGTAAGAATCCCAAAAATTAATACTACCTCCGTAACACATTTCAACACCAATTGCCGCTTTGTTCGCATCATAACCAAACAAATCATTGTCTGTTGGTACATTATATCTTACATGATACGCTACCTCATCAATTGGGATAATTTCTAAAATGGTTGTATCATCTACAAAAGTATGCGCCGATGCTTTTGGTTGTATTTCGTTAAAGTAATCACGATTTCCTATCGCATTGCTGCCAGGATTCCCTGTATCATGACTTACAATAAACCTCACCTTCGAAAGGCGGATTCCTGGTCGTGAGCTTCCGTACCCAATATAATTTCGCTCTATAGGGAACATCACCATATTTATCAACTCCGCTCTAGAAAATTACCTTTCTTCCTTATATATGTATTCAACCTCGATATCTATATAGCACATTTCTTACGCAAAGAGAAAATCGAAAATATTTGAAGTAAATACCATAAATAGTAAAATACTTACAGCAGTTCCATAAAACCCATAAAACCAAACACGATCTTCTTTTGTATCTAAACCGAAAAATTTATTTACGGATTGTAACAAAGATGAACGTTTCACATGTTTTTTCCGTAAAACCTCTACCCGTTCCATAACATCTGTTGGCATCATAAATCTTTGGTCTGCTGTCATTTTCATTATTAATCTCTCCTTATCTTGTTTCCGTTTTGTTTATCTAAAGAGAGTATAGCACAAACGTTCTAATAGAACAAATGTTCTTTTTTGTTTTTTTGTAATCGAGCATCCATTTTTAACAATATTACACCTATTAACAGTAATTATTTAACTGAACCACTTTAATAGAGATACCAAATTTCCGCATATACTTCATTTTCCCTGAGATCGAAGTGTAGGCGGGATTCACTTGAAAAACAGCCACACCCCTTTTATCCGCACGACCCAGAATTGCGCTTGTCATTTTCTCATACGCAAACATACTCTTCATTCGATTTGCTCGTTTATTTCCATAACGATACCCTGTTTTCGATTGGGTTGTATCTAACTTCTCGATGACAATCGGCTTATTATACCGCTCCGCTAAGTCCACTAAGCGAATCGCCTCCACTTCGATGATCTTTGTGATTTGTCCGGTGGATTTACCTAGAATCGAAAAATGGAGGGAACCGCTTCCTTTATAATTCCCATCCTTTGTTACATTCGCCCACGCAAAATGCTCGAGATTACAATCTACACCAATCGCGCCGTCTGATCTACTGTAATTCGTATGAGGGTTTTCGGGCACATCGACTAAACATTTCACAATACAATACGGACCATAGTCTTCCACAGACCATGCAATCGGTTTGCCATGCTTTTTCTTATGCTTACACTGTAATTGGGTTGTGATTACTTTCTCAATGACTTCTTGTCCATACGGGAACGTAACAGCTGGAAACATAAGTGTTTTTCCGGAACTTGTCGTCATCCATAATCCCTTTGTCTCAGGCACATACTGAAACACAAAATTCCCATGTTTGGCATCTTTACGGCCAGATAGTATCAGTTGTTTATTTCGAGCACGGGAAAATAATGCTTTCCATTTGTCGTGGTTACGTACAAACTCATCGATGGTAAATTGAGAGCGAAACAGTTTTTTGCTTCCAAATACTGAGCTTGGAACATTCATTTTATATGTTGTAAGTTTCTGCGTTAAACGGTATTGTCTGTGGGTTAAAAGGCCGATTTTCGCCTGAATCCTTTTGATTTGAACATCTAAGTATTGGTGCTCAAACAGATATTCATTCAGCCAAATCAATGTGTCTTTTTTACGGGATAAGGAAATGAGGTTGTTGTGCTTCGCGAAGCGAGTGTTTTTTGGAAACGTCAGCTTTCCTTTCACACAACTTTGTTTGATTTTACGAAGGTTTGTCCGTTCTTGTTTCAACTTTTTCTTGAGTTTCTTTAGCTTCTCTTGCGTTTGTTTCTCATATCGTTTTTGTAACGCCATTAAACCTGTAAACAACGCCCTTGCTTCTTGCACTGCACTGTTTGCATAGTAATCATTCAATTGATAGTTCCGCTTGAGAACAAGATGAAGACTATCCGCATGCATCTTGCGGTTCCAACGTTTTTCCCGAACGATCGTTCGAAATGCAAATCGTTTCGCCCGATTAAATGTTTCGATTGTCTGTGTGACTGCATCTACCATCTCATGGGGTAAACCTGTCTTATAGATCCGTTTCGAAAAATACGCTTTCTTCACCTGTTTTCACCTCATTTTATTTGATAAGATCATTATACAACAAAACAAACATACGTTCTACAAAAAAGACGTTTTCTTTAAAAAGAAAAAACCGAGAAGACCCCCACCTTCACTTCGTTTAGAGGAGGGGGTCTTCTCGGTTAAAATGATAAAAAAACGTGGTTTCCTTGAAGGAAACCACGTTCTCTCTAAACTCTTTATTCTATTATACCCAGCCTCTAAAGCGGCTAGCTTCTGCCATTTTACGTACACCAACCATATAGGCTGCTAAACGCATGTTCACTTTACGAACTTGTGATGTTTCGTAAATAGAATCGAATGATCTTACCATTACTTTTTCTAAACGTTGTTCTACTTCTTCTTCTGACCAGTAGTAACCTTGGTTATTTTGTACCCATTCGAAGTAAGATACAGTAACACCACCAGCACTTGCTAATACATCAGGAACAAGTAAAATACCGCGTTCTGTTAAAATTTTAGTTGCTTCTAATGTAGTTGGACCATTTGCTGCTTCTACAACAATTTTCGCTTTAATATCCGCAGCATTCTCTTCTGTAATTTGGTTCTCGATTGCAGCTGGAACTAAAATATCACAATCAAGTTCTAATAGCTCTTTGTTTGAAATTGTATTGTTAAACAATTTCGTTACTGTTCCGAAGCTGTCACGACGATCTAGTAAGTAGTCGATATCCAATCCATTTGGATCATGTAGTGCACCGTAAGCATCAGAAATCGCAATTACTTTTGCACCGGCATCATGCATAAATTTAGCTAAGAAGCTACCAGCGTTCCCAAACCCTTGGACAACAACGCGAGCGCCTTTAATATCGATACCGCGTTTTTTCGCAGCTTCGCGAATACAGATTGTTACACCTTTTGCAGTTGCTGTTTCACGCCCGTGAGATCCACCTAATACAAGCGGTTTACCTGTAATAAATCCAGGTGAATTAAATTCATCGATGCGGCTATATTCATCCATCATCCATGCCATAATTTGTGAGTTTGTAAATACATCTGGAGCAGGAATATCTTTTGTTGGACCAACAATCTGGCTAATTGCTCGTACATATCCACGGCTTAATCTTTCTAATTCACGGAAAGACATTTCACGTGGATCACAAATGATACCACCTTTACCTCCACCATATGGTAAATCAACAATACCACATTTTAAACTCATCCAAATAGAAAGTGCTTTCACTTCGTTTTCTGTTACGTTTGGATGGAAGCGAATTCCACCTTTCGTTGGACCAACAGCATCATTGTGCTGTGCGCGATATCCTGTAAATATTTTAACAGTCCCGTCATCCATACGAACTGGAATTTTCACTGTCATCATACGAATTGGTTCTTTCAGTAATTCATATACCTCGTTTGGATAACCCAACTTTTCTAGGGCTTCGTTAATAACAATTTGAGTTGAATTCAACAATTCAAAATGTTGCTCCCTTTGTTGTGTTTGTGTTTGAGCTCCCTTTTCGGCTACCATAGTAAGTAAACCCCCTGTAATTTCACTTGTTTAGTAAACCTTCATTGCCTAGTATACACCGTTAAATTTGGAATGCAATAGAAAACGCTAACAAATGTATACAAACTATTCTTTATTGCAAGCGTTTTCACTATTATTATAGTCCTTTTATTGCTTTTAGAAAAGTAAAATACTTAAATATTTAAATGTTTTTTATATCACAATGTATTTTAGTCTCTCTAATATCGCGAAATACTAACAAAACCTCAAGCTATTTCTACTAGCTGAGGTTTTGTTTTAAGACAAAATACTTGTATATTTGCTGAATTGCTTGAGAATCCATTAATTCTTTTCCATATTCCATAATACGATAAATTGTTGCTGTAGAAGAATTACCGTATTCTGCTAAAATCGCAATAATATCTGCCTTTAATAATGGTGTTTCTTCTTCCATCCAAAGATAAAAACGCCCATCCCATGTGTAAAGTTTCCCTCCGGTTACACCGAGATTATACAAACGATTTGCCAACGTAATCACATCTTCAAACGTTGCAAATTCATACAATATATGTTCACTCTCATCTAGAGTTACTTGCATCTCAATAAACTCATCACGAAACTCATCTTCTGTATCGGTTTCGTGATTTTCTTTTGTGACAATTACAACCATTCCTTGTGCTTGTAAAGAAAAAACTTCAACCGCAATTGGACCATCCGCTTCAAATCCAAGTTCTTTATTTGCTTCTTGCATCATATCKCGAAATAACTGTTGCACTTTCGGAGCATTTTTCCATAAATCCTCCTTCGTCAATCCTCGTTCAGATAAATCGTCAAACGTTAGGAAAATTTTGATTTTATTATAATTTAAACGTTCCAGCCTCATCTTGTAACCTCCCTACGTAACCGTTGTATCTAATTTTTATTATATGAAATAGAAAATAGATGGTTCTTTTCGAACAACTATTCCGACGTATTTAACCATTTATCCCATTCTTTTTTTGTATCACCAATGAACACATTTTGAAGTCCGATCTTGTCTTCATCTGAAACAAACTCACTTGCAAATCCAACAAGCCCTATGCAGATCTTTGAATTCTGACTTTGCAACTTCTTAATCAAATTTAGTGCGCCTTTCAAATATCGCTCTTTTGAACATGATATAAACACATATTTGGGTGCAAATTGCTTAATAACTGTATGAATCTCATCTTCCTCTAGGCCTGTCCCAAAATATGTTGCTTGATAGCCTTTCAAACGTAAATATATTGTGAAAACAAAAAGGTTTAATGTATTCAATTCTCCTGGTGCGCATATAGCCAAAGCTTTTGGCAAAATAAAATTAGTATGCGTATTATGATAAATCATTCCAATGCGTGAACATAAAAATGAATCTATATACCGCTCTTGTACAGCTGTTATCTCATCATTTCTCCGCATAGTCTCCAATTTATCAATAATCTTAACAAATATATGAGTGATTACTTTTTCTGTTGTATAAATAACAAATGCCTCGTTTAATAATTCACGGGCATGTTTTTCATCAAATTTTAACAAATAATGAAGGATATCGTCTACTAAAAACACTTCTGTACTGTACGCTACTTCAACTAAATTGTGATTTTGCAATCGATTGCTTTCTAATAACTGGACTGCTTGACCAATTGTAAATCCYTCATTCACTTTATGCATTAACCATTTTAAAATTCTCACATGCTCTTCTGTATATAGGCGATGCCCAGCATCATTGCGCTTTGGAGCAATAATATGATATCGTCTCTCCCAAGCCCGCAGCGTACTTGGCTGAATTCCAAGCATATTCGAAACTGCTTTTATATTATATTTTCCTTTTAAAGTTGGCATGTTTTCCCACCTTTAAACCGAACATCTCTTATTTTTTTCCTTGCAACGTAATTAAGTGCGTTTGGGCTGGAGCTCGAAAACGTAGTGGTATCAATGTCGTTCCATACCCATTACTCACAAATAAAGTTGTATTCGGATACTTATATACGCCGCCTTTTAGATATCGTTTAAAATGAAATAGACGAATTTGTCCCCCATGGGTATGACCACTTAATACGAGGGAAATTTGTTCTTGTCCAGACATTTTGTTTACAATAACAGGGTTGTGACTAATAAGAATACGAAAGCCATTTTCTTGACAATCTGCTAGTGCCAAGTCTAAACGATCCCGTTCTAATCCAACATCATCCACCCCTAATAAGCAAAGCTTGTCGCCAGAATCTGATTCAAACAGCACTCTTGTATTATCTAAAATTTTCACACCATGTTCTAGTAATAACGCATCTAGTTCATGATAGTCAATTTCATAATCATTATTTCCCCATACAAAATATATAGGACCAATTTTACTTAATGTTTGAACATTAGCAGCAATTTGTGATAACGATACACCTTTCTCAGCTAAATCACCGCCAATAATAACAAAATCAGCTTTTCCTTTTACATTTTCAATTAAAGAAGGCGAAACAATTCTCCTATGAATATCTGAAATGAAAAATATTCTGACCTTTCCAAAGCTTTCCGGGAAATTTACAAATGATAAAGTGTGTTCTAGCAATGTATTACGTAATGCTTCTCTATACATCATAAAAAGACAAATAAAGCCAATACATATGAACGTGCCACCTAAAATCCACAACATATATTTTTCTCAACTTCCCTCTCAACAATATGTAATTTTATCAAGCTATATTGCAATAAAGATGGATAAAATCTCATCCGATACAAAAGACTTCATTCACCTTTTCAATCACTCATATAAAAATTATTTTACAGCTACTATTCCTTCTCCGTTTTCTTTTTGACAGGAATTTTCAATTCTTTTCCCACTTCTAACTGATTGTCTTGTAAATTGTTATAACTTTTAATGATTGTAGCCCCATCTTCATTGGGAAAATACTGTTTCCCAATACTTTCAAATGTCTCACCTTCTTTTACAATATGCGTTTCAAATTTTTCTGACTGCTTCTTTTTTCCTTCACCATGTTTATTTGAATCGAAAAAAATCACTTCAAACGCATTTGTTCCAGGGACATCATTCTCTTTTGCACTTTTTACTTCGATATACTTATCCGTATACCATAAAATACTAAGTGGTAACAAAATAAATAAAAATGTTAAAACTCGAACAAAAAAGTGGTTAATCTTAAATTTAGATTTTTTCTTTTCTTTATTTCTATGAACCTCACTTCGCGGCGGTAAACCTTCTTCTGTTTGTTCTTCTTCCAATTCTTCTTCAAAATCGGGAATTTGTTTCCTCATGCTGTTCACCACCACCTTTCATTTATTTTCTTAATTGAAGTCCCATTATAAAATCAACAAGAAAGTGTGCAAAAATTGTTATAAACAAATTTCCTGTCCATTGAAACACATATCCAAATACAAAACTAATCATACATACAAAGCAAAATAAGAATGGCTTCATCACATATCGAATATGTAAAACAGCAAAAATAAGGCTCGCAATTACAAGTCCGAAATGCGTCTGTAACACACCCCGAAATAAAAATTCTTCAGCAAATCCAATAACAAACGTAATAACTAATAATTGTATGACAGAAATCCCTTGGAACATCCGCTCATTAATTCCACCATCATCAAACCACGATTCTGGGAACACTTGCATTGCAATATAATCAAATAAGATGACACCACCCGCAACTCCACTGCCTATTATAAGGATGGAAACAGGTTCCCATTTCCACATATCATAAAATTCATCCCTATTTGGAAATAATATACAGGCTGATGCGCAGCCAACACCTATTATTATTAATTGTGTTATATAGAGGTTAAGCCGTATTTCTTTCGGACCTATGTCTTCAATACTACGCCTTTGAATGTTCATCATTCCTCCGTTCTCTCATACCAAAGAGCAATTGTAACTCTGCTTCCCAATTATAGTCGAAAATTGATTGTCTTGCTCGTCTTTTTTTATAATCTTCTTTGGAAATACCGCAGTAGTCACAGCAGTTTTTCACCTCAGCTTCCTTCTTATATCCAAATTGATGTAGCATTTGTTCCCGTCTACACCCTTTAAACTGGAGCCACGATTTCATATTTTCTAATTGCCTATATTTATTCCGAAGACGCCCGTCCACTTCTAACATCAATTTTTTCATTTTCTCATCTGACAAGGATTCCATAATGAGCTTCTTCTGTTGTATGATTTTCATCTTTTCTAAATGATAACGTACAAAACGCCAATGCTGCTCACTAAACCTTGCGGCATTATAACAAATTTCTTCCACATCTTGCATTGGCAATACTTTCGTTTGGAACATCTTCTCTTGTAGTAAGGAAAATAAAAATTGAATTTGCTGTTTATTTGGTAATTCATCCTCAATGATAGAAACTGGTAGATCATGATCCAATGGACTACAAAGTAGAATCGCAATACTCATCTCTCCATCTCTTCCCGCTCTACCGATTTCTTGTAAATAAGAAGCAATATTTGCTGGATAATGAAAATGAATAATATATCTTGTATTTGGCTTGTTTACCCCCATACCAAATGCACTTGTACATATAACAAGCTGCAGTTGATCATTCATAAATTGCTGCTGAATTAACATCCGCTCTTCATGTTCCATTCCACCATGATAAAATGCAACATCTGCTATACCTTTACTCCTTAAATATTCTGTCAGGCGCTCCGTCCAAGCCCTGCTAGAACAATAAATAATTCCTGGTCCTTGTAAATAAGTAACTTGCGTGAGAAGCGCTTCCTTTTTTTCTTCTATTGTTTGTACAAATTGTACTTCCATTGCAATATTTGGACGATCAATCGAATACACATGCTCTGCTACAGTCGTAAGTTTTAAACTTTTTATAATATCTTGTAATACTTCTTTTGTTGCAGTAGCTGTTAATGCTAATACCGGAGGATGTCCAATAGCCGCTATAACTTGATCTAATTTTTTATAGTCTGTTCTAAAATCGTAACCCCATTGCGAAATACAATGTGCTTCATCAACGACAAATAGCGAAATATGAATCTTTTTTAGTTCTCTTATTATTGCTTCAGTTTGCAGCATTTCAGGCGAGACAAAAACAAATTTATAAGAAGATAATCTTTTTATCGCTTCTTTTTTCTCAGTTAATGTACGGAAACTATTAAACGCAATCACACGATCCTTTACTATATATTTAAGCTGCGTTACCTGATCTTCCATTAAGGATAGTAATGGAGAAACAATCAGTACTGTTCCATCTTGCATAAGACCTGGAAGTTGATAGCACATTGATTTTCCTCTTCCAGTTGGAAGCATCGCCACAACATCTTTTCCTTGCAACAAATCCACAATAACCTCTTTCTGCCCTTGACGAAATTCGTTATAACCAAACCACTTATACAGATAATCCTCAAGTCTCATTTACACCCTCCATCTGCGCTAACACAAGACGAATTTCAAAATAAGAAACTGTTTCTCCTACCGCTTGCTTTAATACACGCAACTTACGTGTTTGTAATGTTTCAATAATGCGCTGCACATGCTTAATTTTATTTTTCCCCATGAACATTTCAATAGAAAAATCTCGTTCTCGTAATGCAATTTCAACAAAATGATCCTCTATTGTTGCAACCTTTAAATTTCTAATTGTTGCAATCTCCTCTAAAGAACGCCCTTGTCCCCAAAGCTGATATGTTTTCTTTGTTGATAAACTAAACAAATCTGCCCTTTCATTCGGATAAGAAATAATCTCTGTTAATAATGGAAAATCTTTTTCATTATCTCGAACAGATTGAATAAAGAAATGAATGGTACCCCAAAATAAAAGATATACACGAAATACATCTTGGTTTGTAATTTCTGCAAGTTGTTTTAATGTATATCCAATCCGTTCATATCCTGTTAGTCGATATGTAAAAATTGTTGCTTCTATTGGCAAGGTATCTTTCAACAGCATATGTATCTCTTTCCATAAACCTTCCGCAAGTTTACTTCTTGCATACGGTATCCCGGTGAGAAACCGCTTGACCCACATCATTACCTCTGTATCTTGTTGAATAGGAATAAATTTCGCATTCTGTTGTTGTAAGTTTGACACAGTTTGAATAATTAATGAAAGTCGTTTCCAAAAGATTTCACCAATATCACCATAGTGTAAACCATGTAAATACTGTGGAAAAGAAAGTGTTTTTTTCCAAGTTTCCAGTTGTTCCTTTCCAGCATCAGTTAAAATGTACGTATTTCCATGTACATTCTGAATCCATTCTTTATGCAATACATGTTCAATTTCCTGATCATAATCAGAACGTTGTAATGATTTGTATATTCCAAACAGAAAAGAAATGTGAAATATATTTCCGTCTTGTAGTGTTTGTGAAGAACGTTTTCCTTTTAAAAGGTGATAAATGGAAGAAACAGTTCGTTCACCATTTAATTGTTTTATACAATACAATAAAGTATATTGTAACTGCATCACCGCTTCCACCTTTCAATTACATTTATCTTGCTATGCGCTGGCAGTAACAGCCTAATTGGTGAAGGCCTCCCATCAGCCGGAGGTGAAAAGCTTCCATTGATGGAAGCTTCACTTTATATTGTCTATTGTATCAAACTGTACAGCATTTAGGCATTTTGAAAATCTTGTGAAATAAATCAAAAATAAGTTGACACTCTAATTGATAAGCATTATCATTATAATTTTATGTTGAAAAGTTTGAAAAACCGTTTTACAATAAGGTTATAATTTTTATGGCGACTATTTTCACATACATATTATCAGGAGGGAAAGAAATATGGCAAAATATACAATTGTTGATAAAGACACTTGCATCGCATGTGGAGCTTGCGGAGCTGCTGCACCAGACATTTATGACTACGATGATGAAGGTATTGCATTTGTAACATTAGATGATAACCAAGGTATCGTTGAAATTCCAGATGTATTAATTGACGACATGATGGACGCATTTGAAGGTTGCCCAACTGACTCAATTAAAGTTGCTGACGAATCATTCGATGGCGACGCTTTAAAATTCGAATAGTCTTTTTTATTAACTTCAAAAGATCCCCCTCATTTTATGAGGGGGATCTTTTGTTATTGATCTAACTCACAAATAAAAAGACCATCAGCGGTACTCTCCCGCTGATGGTCAAAGTTTCTATGCATTTTTCATTTTTGCAAATACCCACACTTTCAAACGTGAGAACAGCGCTACAAATACAACTGTTACAACAATTCCCTTAATTAAATTAAATGGCAGAATTGCCGCTACAATCATTTGTCGCATACCACTACTAGACATAGCAGGCTGATTTAAAAACCAAGTGTAAGCTGGTAAAATGATGAAATAATTTAACACACTCATAATGATAGACATAGTAACCGTCCCTAACATTAACCCTGTTGTTAAACTTTTTACTGTACGATACTTTCGGAATAAGAAAGTTGCTGGTCCAATAAATAAACATCCCGCAATAAAGTTCGCTATTTCTCCAACTGGAACCCCCGTTAAACTTCCTTGAATTCCATAGTGAAGAATATTTTTTATTCCTTCTACAACTACACCTGCAATCGGACTAAAAATAATCGCTGCAATTAAAGCTGGCACATCACTAAAGTCAATTTTTAAAAACGGCGGAAGTCCTGGAAATGGAAAATCCAACATCATAAGCAAATACGCAATACTACTAAGCATCGCTACACTTACCATTTGTACTACACTGTTCTTTTGTTTCATCATTCTCTCTCCTTTTCCATCGATCATCTCATGGAAAGTGGAAAGGTTCCGCTATGCCTATTTATTCATGATACGAAAAAACCCTTTGCGTATAACACAAAGGGAGAATTTTTAGGCACATCAAACAGACGTTCAAATACCTATCTTTTTTGAACGCTTGAACCTCCATCTTCTCCCATCCAGACTATACTGTCGGCTTTGGAATCTCACCAAATCCTGCCTTAACGGCTCGCGGGCTTAGAACGAAAAACAACTGTTCATCACCGCCGGTCGGGATTTTCACCCTGCCCCGAAGATAGACCGATATTCTATTTTCTTCACCATTATACAACAACATCATACAGTTGTGAATAAAAATGTTTATAACTTACGAATAGTAAGCATCACTCTATATAAGATTCGTCTTATTAATACTCAATAAAAAAGCTATCGAATTATTTGACAACACAATCCATATTTTTTACAATCTGACTTTTTCCCGCGTAATTCCCTAGTCATTCATACAGAAAAGTGATAAGATGTTGAATTGTTAAGATAAGAGCATTTTCTTAATACGGAGGAAATGTCATGAAGAAAGAAAAAAGACACTCTATTCAAGAAACCATGAAAAAAAACTTAAGAAAAGAATACTTTTATTTAAAAAAGGAATTACTTTTCTACTGTCCAATTGATTTAGGCGCATTTTCAAGAGAAACATACTATGCTACTTTTGACAAAGAAGGAATTAGTGTATATCAGTATGATAAAACAACAGAAAGTAAACTAAAGCTATGCGAGCGTCATCTGTGGAAAAGTTGGGATAAAGTGAAAATTGATCACTATTTAACAACATCACAATTTGTTTTCCAAGGAAAGCGTAATTGGATTCTTTCTCTCTTCCATAAAGGAAAAGAAGCCCAAAAAATAATAGAAGAACATACTTCTTTACAAACAGAAGTTGTTTCCCGATCCTTTTTGAAAAAGCTCCCTGGTTTTCGTTCCAATACAACTTTAAACAAATACATTGGTAGCATCTGTTATACCGCACTTATTGCATTTTTATTAAAATGGATTATTCCATTCCAACAAGTACAAGTTGCCTTGTATGCTTTTTCTATCGGTTGTATGCTTCTTGGTCTACTTTGCTTTACAATTGGACTAATTGAACCAACCATTGTATTATTTCGAACGAACGAAAAAACAAGAGCAAAGGTCTTTTATTATTATAGCTATTTAGCCATTTCTGGATTTATATGTGTCTTTATTTTTTGGTAAAAAAAAGAGCTAGTCCTACTAGCCCTTTTTTTAATTCATATATAATTTTTGATTTGGATAAATTCGATCTTGTTGTAATGCATTTTTTACTTTTATCTCATGAACAGTCATGCCAAACCTACGGGCAATACTGACCAATGTATCCCCTTTTTGCACAATATACATCGATGATGAAACCACTTGATCCCTTTCTTCGTTTAAAACAAACAATGGATTCATTGCATTTCTTTTCCCAAATGTCCAAGCACCTTTATGAACTTCTAAGTGCAGATGTGCACCTCGTGATTCACCTGTGTTTCCCACTTCACCAATTACCTCACCTCTTGTAATATGATTCCCTTGAAATACATATCTCTTATTTAGATGGGCGTAAACGGCCTCATATTCTCCATGCTTAATAAACACTACATTTCCATAACTATTTGAAAAATAGGATTTTGTCACCGTTCCACCTCGGATAGCTGCAATCGGCGTTCCGATTGGAGCAGCTATATCAATACCATAGTGTTTTCCATTTCTTGTTCCAAAATAGTCACTAATTCTTCCATCTACCGGCCATGTCCATCGCCCGTCCTCAGCATAAACATATAATTGAGAACTAAAAAACAATCCAAAGACAAGTATCCCGACTTTTAAGCCTTTCATATACATCCTCCGTTTTTTAATAACCGCCACACTTTCTCTATTGTGGTATATTACGGAAAAAAGTATACAAAAAAGAAAGTGAATTACTCCACTTCCTTTTTACGAAAAACAATTGCACTTCGTTTATATTCAACATCTTTCACCATAAGGCGAGCATTTATCACCCTAGCTATTGCGAATAAATAATCAGATAATCGATTGACATATCGTAATACAACTTCATTTATTTCCTCTTGCTTTCCTAATGATACAATATTGCGCTCAGCTCTTCGCGTTACCGTACGTGCAACATGGATCACCACAGATGCTGGGCTCCCGCCAGGTAAAATAAAACACTCTAATGGTGGCGCTTCTTCTATGTAGTGATCAATTCGTCCTTCTAAATATATGACCATTTCTTCTGTTACTTTATAAGGTAATTTTTGCTGCACAATTGCTAAATCCCCACCGCAATCAAACAATTCATGCTGAATCTTTTCAAGCTCCTCATGTATGTCTTGAAAGCATTCTTCTTGAAGCATAGTCATCGCATATCCAATATGAGAATTCGCCTCATCAATTGTTCCATATGCTTCTACACGAATATGATCTTTATCAACTCGTCCACCTATAATACTCGTTTGTCCTTTATCTCCTGTTTTCGTATATAGTTTCAAATATTCTACACCTCTCTTTTAAATTTTTATTCATTACACGATCCATCAAATGTAAGTATACATTGAAAAAACGGCTTAAACCTTTCTTTTTTTGATGAGAGAGAGCATCCGACTATGCGTAGAAACGATCAGTACCCTTTAGCCCCATGCCATGTGAAAACAGAAGGAGAAAATGAGCGGAGGCCTTCTTTTGTTTTCATAGCCGTGACTTATATGCCAGCAAATCAACATGGATTTATTCTTTCCTTAGTCTAAGCTTCTTGTCTTTCAATCAGCTTTCATAGAGAGACTACCATCTACAAATAGTACAATAAAACAAAAAGCTCTAATATTCTTCATTCCATTGAGAAAATATTATAAACTCAAAAAGAATAAAAAATACTAGAACTTCAGTATTCGCTCACAACAATATCACTTATATTGATTGACCTGGTAAATATACAGAGAATATTGTTCCTTCTCCAACGACACTTGATATAGAAATTTTACCATTATGCCCTTGTACAATATTTTTAGCAATTGCAAGCCCTAAACCAGTACCACCTGTTTTCCCACGTGTTCTTGCTTTATCAGCTTTATAAAAACGATCAAACAAGAACGGAATGTCTTCTTCAGGAATACCAGCACCTGAATCTTGCACTTCAAACATCAGTCCATTATTTTTCGTATCAATAATAAGCTCAACATGACCACCTGCATTTGTATGCCTGATTGCATTGTCAATTAAGTTCGTTAATACTTGCTCCATACGATCTGGATCAAACGAATGTTGCTCAATTGGATTACGGAAATCAACTGTTAACTGCACATTTTTTTCTTTTGCAATCCCTTGAAATTTGCGTCCAATCTTCTCAACAAATGGATGAATATCCACTTCAGATATATGCAATTCAACATGACCACTTTCCATACGCGCTAAATCTAAAAGCTCATTCACAAGGCGACCTAAACGAACTGACTCATCATAAATAATTTGTACAAATTCATTTATTTCTTCTTTTGTTTGAACAATATCATCCAAGATTGCCTCACTATACCCTTGGAGCATAACCATCGGTGTGCGCAATTCATGAGACACATTCGCAATAAAATCTTGACGCATTTTTTCAAGGCGACGTTCTTCTGTCATATCACGAAGCACCGCCACAGCACCGCGAATTTTTGTTTGATTATATAGCGGCGTCATAAGGACAACGTAGTTACCCTTTTGTAAATTAATTTCAATGACTTGCTGTTGCTCACTTTCTACTACCAGATGAAACAACTCAACAAGTTCCGGCGGTAAATTCCTACTTAATTCCAACTCTTTTTCTTCTTGCCAAACTTGTAAAAAATGCTCCGCCGGCGGATTGATAACAACAACCTCACACTCTTGATTCAGCGTTACAACCCCATCTGCCATACTGCTTAAGATACTAGAAAGTTGTTCTTTTTCTTGCTGTAGTGCATTAATATTAAACTTTAATTGTTTTCCCATTTGATTTAACGCCGTTGCTAGCTCTCCTATCTCGTCTTGCGAAACCATAGGTGCTTTCGTATCAAATTTCCCGCGCGCTACTTCAAAGGCCACTTCACGCATTTTACGAAGTGGAGCTGTAATTCGTGTCGATAAGAAAAATGCAAAGAACGTTGTTAAAATAATCGCAATTCCCGCTGATAAAAAAATAAAATCTGTCGCTTTTTCCATACCTTGTTTCGGAACTTGCAATGATTGATACACAAACACCGCACTATGATTTGATGATTGCAGCGGCTTGCCAACAATCATAATATCATTTTCAGAGTTTTTCTTCGTTTTGTCATCAGACACTTTTTTTATTTTTTCTTTATTTTCTTTTTTATCTATAAAAACAGCTGCTAAATCTTTATCCTTTTTCAGATCTTCTATTGTAAGATCCACCAATCCTTCTTGTTTCGGTGAAGAAGAAACTTCATGATCCCCTTTTACAATAATAATTCGTGAGAGTKGATCGGCAAACTTATACGCAATATTCTCAATCGTCTTTTCGTCTGCACCTTCTTCTATTAATTCTGAAACACTTGTCGCTACTTTTGTAAGCCTTGTTTCACTCATTTCAATATAGTAATTATCAAAAAACTGTGAAAGCAAAATGGCAACAAAGCCAAGAACAAATGAAACAAGAAGCAATATGGTCATCCATAGCTTTCCTACTACACTTCTCCAAAGCATCAGTCGTTCACAACCTCAAACTTATAACCAACACCCCATACAGTTACGATCATCTTCGCTGCATCAGCTGATTTTTTACTTAATTTTTCACGTAAACGCTTTACGTGCGTATCTACTGTACGCAGGTCTCCAAAGAATTCATATTGCCATACCTCTTTTAATAATTGCTCACGATCAAATACTTTATCAGGAGCCTTTGCTAAAAATAGTAACAATTCATATTCCTTTGGTGTTAAATTGACTTCATCACCATCAGCAGTAACGCGATGCGCATCGTTATCAATTGTTAAATGCGGGAATACAATAATATCTTTTGTTGTTGTATCTTGTGTAAAGAATGTTGTTGTCACAGAACGTCGCAAGACCGCTTTTACACGAAGAACTACTTCACGTGGACTAAACGGCTTTACAATATAATCATCCGAGCCAACTTCAAATCCTTGCACCCTGTTTACTTCTTCACCTTTAGCTGTCAGCATAATAATTGGTGTTGCTTTTTTCTCGCGAATCCCTTTACACACTTCAATTCCATCTTTTCCAGGCATCATGATATCCAATAAGATTAAATCATAGTCATTTTGCAATGCTTTTTCTAAGGCTGTATCACCATTGTCAGCCTCATCGATTGTATATTGTTCTCTTTCTAAATACATTTTTAATAAACGACGAATACGATCTTCATCATCCACAATTAAAATTCTTGGTTCATTTTCCATTGCTTCCCGCTGCCCGAAAAAAACATGACAACGGTTCACACCTACCTCTCTACAATATAATACTGTTTTTACTTTTATCTCATAATAGATAATTCTAAAGCGTCCGACTTCCACCTTAACAATTATACTTCACAAGAATAATAAAGTTTGTTCATTTCTTTTCCAAAAATATGTATTTTTTTTGAACAGGACATTTAGTCCTCACATCATTTTACAAAATCAACCTTTATTTTGCCATGTTTTTCTCAAAAAAGAAAAGAAATTGACAAAAATAAAATAGGAAAGTGACAACCACTTTCCTATTTTATTACGTTTAACTAAACGGTATGTCCCTCTAAAAAAGAGAAAAAACCTTACGCATATGAGTGTAAACCAGCAATAATTAAGTTTACAGCTATAAAGTTAAACATTATAATGGCAAATCCAATTACCGCAAGCCATGCCGACTTCTCACCATGCCAACCTTTAGATAGACGTAAATGTAAAACTGCAGCATAAAAGAGCCATGTAATGAGTGCCCATACCTCTTTTGGATCCCACCCCCAAAAGCGCGTCCATGCAATTTGTGCCCAAATCATCGCAAAAATTAACGCTCCTAACGTAAAGATTGGGAATCCAATTGCAATAGATCGATATCCAATTTCATCAAGTAAATCACTGTTAACGTTTTTTACTACTGGCTGAAGGGCCGCTGATACTCTTTTTCGTAAAATTAATCTTAATATAATATATAGTCCCGTTCCAATAAGCAGTGACCAAATTACTGTATTTAATTTCTTTGCATTTATTATAGCAGGCATTTCTGCAATAGGTTCAAGTTTTCCAGTTGTTATTAACTTCCCTTCATGGGGTCCAACT